>NZ_CP126996.1 GCF_030252425.1 Acidisoma sp. PAMC 29798
TTCGCGGCTATCAGGCATCGTGAATGACGGTTCTGTCAGGTATGGCGCCAGCGTTCTGATGTTCGGCTTGGCGCGCACGAGGATCTACGCGTTCTGCATGATGTCGAGTGCAATATACGTTGCCTTGGCGAAGCGTGCGCGGCTGTCAGTTTTCCTTAACCAGCACTACAGTTGCAATTTTGATTTGAGGTGCGCCATTCGAGCAGCGGCTTGATGGGCGCGTCGGAATGTGGACCATGCCAGGATGCGTGCGATGGGGATCTTACACTGCGCGAGATTTACGGCGAGGCGTCGGATTTCCTGGACCGACCAGCGGATGAGTTTTGTCGTGATCCCGACTTCGTTTTTTTCGGCGTGATGGTGTTCACCTGGGATCGAACGGCGGTCATGACTGCGTAGGCCAGCATGACGAGAGAGACGTGCCGATGCCACCCGTGCCAAGAACGACTTTCATTGTGATCGAGGCCGAGTTCGCCCTTTGTGGTTTCGAAGCCTTCCTCGACACGCCAGCGCGTTCCTTCGACACGGACGAGGCTCTCGGTCGAAGTGCCCTTCGGGCACCATGCGCCGACCTACGCCATCGCCTTGGCCTCGTTGAAGAAGGAAGGCAAATGCCCGGATGCGACGCTGCATCGACATGTCAAGTATCTGAACAACGTCATCGAGGCTGACCACGGCAAGCTCAAGCAGCTGATTCGGCCGGTCCGCGGCTTCAAAACGCTGAAGACGGCTTATGCAACGATCAAGGGCTTCGAGGTGATGCGGGCGCTTTGCAAGGGACAAGCATCGGCCTTCAACATCACGCGTGACATTCGCGGCGCAGCCCGCATTGTCGAGCGCGCCTTCGATCTTGACGCCTCGGCCCTCGCCGAGGTGGTCCAGCTTGTCCGCGAACAGTTTGATCTCACGGCAGCGTAACGAGCCAACTGACCCGATTGGCCGCTTAACGCGCCCGTCGCCAAAGATTGCAAGAGAGCCGTCGAGGTTGCGGTCTCCGACCCGGCCGCACAGCATTGTTCCTTTGAAGCCGAGCGTCCGGACGCAGCGGTCCAATTCCAGCGCCGCTTCATCCGGCATCGCAACCGGCAAAGCGGCCAATGCCTGGAAGCGGTCCGGCCATCGGGCGGCGGCTTGGGCCACGGCATCGTTGGCGCGGCGCGCCAGATCGACGCTTCCTCGCCCAAGGTCATGTAAGGCCGGCGTGGTGAGCGATAGGACCTGAACGTCGAGGCCCGTCTCGTCCATCAAGGCGAGCCGGTCGTTGGCGAGATCGAGCAGTCGCCGCTCGATCTCGCCGGAATGGACTGCGACGCTGGGGTCCGTCGCGGCCAGACCAACTGCCTCCCATGCGTTGCGCACGTCCGCCGTCAGGTAATGCTCCTCGATGCCGATCAGCTTCATGCGCGTTTCCCTTCGTGACCTGTCGCGCGGTCACCACGGCACGGTCTTGCCATGCCGGTCGATGAAACGGAGGCCCGGCGTGCCCTGTTGTGCGATAAGCGTATCGACCAGCTCGGGGATGGTTTCCTCGATGCTGAACGTCGCCTCCGGCCCACCCAGCTCCGTGCGAATCCAGCCCGGCGCCATCAACACCATGGCTCGCTGGTCTTCAGCATGGCGGGCGGCATAGCTCCGCATGTACTGATTGAGCGCGGCCTTGCTGCCCCGGTACACCTCGTGATCGCCCCTGACGTTGTTGGTGATGCTGCCTTGACCCGAAGACATTACGCCGATCAGGCCGGCAGGACGCACCAGACCCTGCAACCCTTCCACGGCACGCATGACGCCGAGCGCGTTGGTGAGCATGACGCGCACGAACTCATCTGTAGAGGTTTCTGCGATCGTTTCGGCCTGATCGTGGTTCGCCGTTCCGGCGTTGACGAACAGCATGTCGAAGGTGTTGCCCGACAGCCGGTCGCGCAAAGTGGCGATCTGGTCGGGTGCGGTTATGTCGAGCTGCTCGATCGTAACCTGATCGGGATGCGATCGGGCAAGGTCATCCAGCTCTGTCCGACTGGCCTCGCGCACCGTGCCGACGACGTGCCAGCCCTTCTTCACGAACTCGGCCGCCATGGCCTGCCCAAGGCCGCGTGACGCACCCACCAGCAGAACGGTTCGGGATTGTTTATCAGAATGGTTTGTCATGGTGTGGTCCATATGCTGCATCAACGAGTTTAGTCGCAGCCATGAAGGGCGCCAGACGCACGAGACACAAACTATGATTGCACCGAAGGCTATGTTTGGCGGGATGAAGCGACTATCCTCCTTGTTATGGCGACAATCGATCTAAACCTGCTTTCCGCGCTCGATGTCCTGTTGGCCGAACGCAGCGTCACGGCTGCGGCCAAGCGGCTTGGGTTAAGTCCATCCGCGACAAGCCGGACGCTGGCGCGGCTTCGGTCCGCGACGGGCGACCCCCTGCTGGTGCAGGCCGGCCGCTCGCTCGTGCCGACCCCCTATGCGGAGCGACTGGCTGGCCGGGTCCATGCGCTTGCACAGGAGGCACAAGCGGTACTGACGCCGGTCGCAAGGCAAATAGACCCGCAATCGTTGAAACGGATGTTCACGATCCGAGCCAACGAAGGGTTCGTGGCGCTGTTTGCGCCCGCGCTTGTCACGGGCATCATTGAGGCGGCACCCGGCGTTCGCCTTCGCTTCGCTCCCAAGCCAGACAAAGAAGCGACCCTGTTGCGTGATGGGACGGTCGATCTGGAAATCGGGACGGCCGGAGCGTCCGCGCCGGAGGTCCTCAGTCAACTTGTCTTCCGCGACAGCTTTATCGGTGCAGTGCGTCTGCACCATCCGATGCTCGCGGAGCCGATGACTCCGCGCCTCTACGCTGCTTGCTGCCACGTCGTCGCGTCCCGCCGGGGTGTCTGGAAGGGACCGGTAGATTACGCCCTGGGTGAGCTTGGTCTGCAGCGCGAGGTCGTCGCCATTGTGCCGAGCTTCCTCGACGCACTGAACATTGCGCGCCGTTCGGACCTGATCGCCCTCGTGCCGCGCTCCTGTATAGGCAGCAACAATGTGGAGGCGCAGGGGCTTCAAGGGTTTGATTTGCCAATGCCGACGCCGGAACTGGCAATCAGCGCCATGTGGCACCCGCGCCTTGATGCCGATCCCGGCCACCGCTGGTTACGACAAAAGTTTGTATCGATCTGCCGGGGAGCAACCTAGGCCGACAGCCTGATTCTCGAAACAACATCCCTTTTGAGAAGGCTGGTCCCGCCTCGCCCGTCCGCTAAGATCCACTGCGAACGCCGACAATCTCGATCGCCGGCACTCGTGTATGACAAACAGGTGTTTCGCGACGCCTGAGCGGGCCTACGGCTCTTAGCGTATATCTGGGTCCGTTCTATGTACCGACCCCGGTTTAGCGTGGAATGGTCGACCTCGACGCCCCGCTCACCCATCATCTCCTCGAGCTGCCGGTAGCCGATCGGATACGCGACATACCAGCGCACACCCTACAGGATGATATCCTGTTCGAAGTGACTGTCCTTGAAGTCAATCGCCATCGTCTAATCCAGCTAATCGCTCGCCTCCATCATACCGCAGACGGCAAAGACGCAAAACTTGCGACAGAACCGATGCAACCGCTCAGCTTGTAGGGCTGCCGGCCAGATGCCAGACAATCACTTGCAAGCGCAGTTCGAGGCGCTGGATTGGCTCCATCTTCACGCCAAGGATGGCTTCGATCCGATCCAGGCGGTTGAGCAGAGTATGGCGATGAATGCCGAGCAGGCGGGCCGAAGTCGATACGTTCCAGTCATTCTCGAGCAGACAGGAGAGTGACTGTACGAGCGCTCCCTGCTGGCGAGGGTCATTTTGCAAAAGGCTGAGGATCGCCGGAAATGCCCGGTCGCCCGCATCCTTGCTGTCGGTCGATTGCAGAAACCGCGAGAGAGCCGTCATCTCCTCAGCCAAGACGAGAGTACTGTCCGGCCGCAAGACGCGCGCAAGACGGAGGGCATCGCGCGCCTGGCGATAGCCTGCGGGAGCCTGACCAACATCTTCGAGGCTGCGGCTAATGGCGAAGCGCGGCCGCAGGCGTGCCGCATCGAGCACGTCGATCAGTGCGGCGTGCAACTCGCGCGTCACCGGCCCCTTGGTCCGCTGCAGAACGCCCAGCAGCATGCTGCCGCGGCGCGCGACCTGTCCGCTGAGGTTGTGGCGCCGGATGAAAACACGCAGGATGCCGAGGGCGGCACCACTGTTTGGGCCATCGACGTCCGCCGCAAAAACAACAAAGGGATGATTAGTCCTTAGGCCGAGTTCGGTCGCCGCCTCTGCGGTGGCGCCGGCGCCAAGCAGAATGTCGATGACGCGATCTTCCGCCTGAGCTTCCGCAAGCCTCGCAATTTCGGACGCCTGCGACAGGAGCAAAGCCGCGACGAGTGCTCCGGCCTCGGCCGCCAGGCTGTTAAAGCGGCTGATCTCCTCATGCTCGCCCTCGACGATCAGCCAGCCGCTCGATTGCGGCAGCGTCGGTATCGCGGCGGCGAGACCCAGACGCCGCCCCTGCGTCTCCAGGCTCTGGATGCCACCCCGTGCCTGCCGGATCGTCCCAAGCGCCGCGTTGGCTTCGGAGGATAGGACGTTCCCTCGGAACAGAGTGCCACCATCCTCCGTCACCAGATGCCGCGCCAAGACCTGCATGGCCGTATCGACAATTCCGAGATTGCGGCCGAAGAGCCGCCCGAGCCTCGCGCAGAGGGCCTGCAGGCCGCCGCCTCGCATCACGATCTGCAACAGATCGCGGTTCAGCCGCTCGGCGCTTTCAAGCGCGACATACTGGGACTGTACCAGATGTGTGAGAAGGCTGTGCATGACGTCGCGAAAGTTGATCGCCCATGGCAGCACAATGATGGCGATGCCCAATTCATTGCTGCGGTCGAGCATGAAATCGGGAACGCGATCCATATAGGTGCCGAGCGCAATGACGAGCCCGGCGATCTGGAGCTTTTCCATCACGACGAAAATCTCGTGCTGGAGCTTTTCATTGCCGCCGAGCACGACGCCGGCCGTCATGATAAGCTCATGACCGCTCAGCGAGTCTTCGATATCCTCATGATCGACGACATGCACCCAGCGCACCCGACGGGACAGGCCTTGTCCACCGGAGACGACCGTCGCCTGATCGAAGGGCGGAATAGTCAGGCATTCCGCAACCGTCAGCCCAAAGTCGGAGGTGGCAGTGGGCGGCATGCTGCCGGCTCTATTCGGCTAAGACGGGCTGTGCCATCGCGCGGCGATAGGCGGCGCCAGGATGGCTTTGCGCTAGCCGCTTATGCCCTCTGCCGAACAGGTTTTCGCGCAATGTGGTGCCCTCATATTGCGTGCGGTAGCGGCCACGGCGCTGCAACTCCGGTACGACGAAATCGGCGAAGTCGCGCGCCGTGCCGGGGGATAGGAACTGGCGCATGAGGAAGCCGTCAAGATCGAAGCTATCCGACCAGCGCTCGATCGCATCGGCACAGCGGCTTGGACCGCCGCAGACGAAAAGGCGCTTGCGGTCCAACCGGGCGGCATCCTCGATGATGTCGCCGACGGTCCAGCCGGCCGGGAATGGATAGCGCGCCATATGGTCTGCGCCTGGGCCGCCGGTGGCGATGATATCCTCGATCTTCTCATGGAGACCGTAGCGGGTGAGATCCATGCCGGAGCCGAAGCGATGCGCCAGATAGCCATCGGCACTGGCAAGCTTCATAAAGTCTGCGAGTTTCGCTTCCGCTTCCTTATCCGTCGTGGCGCAGATGATATTGCATTCGGCGAAGAGGCGAACCTCGTCATGGTCGCGGCCCGCGAGCGCCGCGATGCGGCGGATATCCGTCACATGACTGAGCAGAATGTCTTCGGTATAGCCGCCGATAAAGATCCCCTCGGCATGTCTGGCCGCGAACTCGCGCCCGCGATCGGAACTGCCGGCCTGAAACAAGGTCGGTGTGCGCTGAGGCGTGGGCGAGACCAGATGCGGCCCCATGACTTTGAAATACTCACCCTCGTGCGCAATGGGATGCACCTTGCTTGGATCGCTGACCATGGGAGCGCCGCGATCCAGCCGGAAGGCATCCTCCTCCCAGCTCGATTCCCAAAGTTTGTAGACCACATCGCTATATTCCTCTGCACGGTCATAACGCTTGTCATGGGCCATGGGCTCGATGCCGAAATTGGCGGCCGCACCGGGAAGATAGGAGGTGACGATGTTCCAGCCGACGCGGCCCTTGGTAAGAAGATCAAGCGAACTCATGCGGCGTGCGAAGGAGAAGGGCGGCTCGTAGGTTGTCGAGCTTGTGGCGGCAAAGCCGAGATGCTTCGTGACGGCCGCCATGGCCGGGATGACGACCAAGGGATCGAGGATGGGTACGTGCATCCCCTCTCGCAGGGCGACGGTCGTGGAACCGCCGAAGCCTGCGGACACCGCCAGGGTGTCGGCGAAGAACAGGGCGTCGAGCATGCCGCGCTCCAGCGTCTTTGCCTGTTCGATCCAGAAATCGATATCGGAAAAACGGTGCCGGTTGTTCTCGGGATGCCGCCACAGACCATAGTTATTATGGCTGACTGTGCCCATTTCCAGAAGCATGAAACGGATCTGACGTTCGGATCTGGGTGTGGTCACGGCATGATCTTTCCAAGAATCGCGCATGTCTGCGGCGGGCCCATCATGCGTCGCTCCGCCGCCTGAGGCGAACGAAGGTCAGCAGGGCGGTTGCCGTCAAAACGATGGCGATGATGATCGTCGCGAGTGCATTCACTTCCGGACTGACGCCGAGGTGAACGCGGGAGAATATGACGAGTGGCAAGGTGGTCGACGTCGGGCCGGACGTGAATTCGCTGATCACGACATCGTCGATGCTGAGCGAGAAGGCGAGAAGCCAGGCAGCGACGATGCCGGGAAGGATCAACGGCAATGTGACGAGGCCGAAGACGGTCGCCGGCATTGCGCCAAGATCGAGCGCTGCCTCCTCAAGAGATCGGTCAAAGCCGGACAACCGACTCTGGATGACGATGGCGACAAAGGCACTGCAGAAAGTGACGTGAGCGGCGCAGATCGTGATGATGCCGCGGCCGTGCGGCCAGTCGAAGATCTGCTCGCTGCCGACGAACATCAGCAGCAGGGCAATACCTGAGACGATTTCGGGCATCAGGAGAGGCGCCATCGCCATGCCCATGAGCAGTGAGCGCCCGTGAAAGCGACGAAATCGGCTCAGGGCGTAGCCCGCGAGTGTGCCGATGACCGTGGCGCCGGTGGCGGAGATCAGCCCGACCTCGATCGAGAGGCCCGCCGCACGCAGAATCTCCTCATCATGGGCCAGCACGCCGTACCACTTGGTGGACACCCCGGTCCAGATCGTCACCATTGGGGATGCGTTGAACGAATAAACGACAAGCGTGACGATCGGCAGGTAGAGAAAGGCAAATCCGGCGATCAGAAAAGCGGTCAGCGCCATCGCCTGCTTGGAAGCGATCACTGGCCGGTCGCCAGCAGCTTGCTGTCGTTCCGGTTCCGCAGCCATACCAGCAGGATGATCGGCAGCAGGAGGAAGAGAACGACGGCGGTGGCGACGGCCGAAGCAGTCGGCCAGTCACGGTTGCTGAAGAACTCGTCGAAGATGACGGAGGCGATCAACTGGTGTCCGGGGCTGCCGACCAGCGTCGGTATCAGAAATTCGCCCACAGCGGGAATGAAGACCAGTAAAGAGCCGGCAATGATGCCCGGCAGGGAAAGAGGCAGCGTGACGAGCAGAAAGCTTATGAAGGGCCTGCCGCCAAGATCCTGTGCGGCCTCCAGCAGGCTGAGGTCCATCTTCTCGAGCGTCGTGTAAAGCGGCAGCAGCATGAAAGGCAGATAGGCGTAGGCCATCACGATATAGACAGCGATCTGCGTGTTCATGAGGATCAACGGCTGGTGGATAACGCCGAGGGTCAGCAGAAGATTGTTGAGCAGGCCGTTGTCCTTGAGGATTCCCATCCAGGCGTAGACGCGGATCAGGAAGGACGTCCAGAACGGCATGATCACCAGCATGAGCAGCAAGGGCCGCGCCCCCGGCGTGGCGCGGGCGATTCGATAGGCCATGGGATACCCGATGAACAGGCAAAGCACCGTCGTAATCAACGCAGTGAGCAGCGATCGGCCATAGGCCAGCACATACATCGGATCCTGGAACAGGTAGCTCCAATTCTCCAGATGCAGCGTGATCTGCAAGGCGCCGTCATCAGTGATCGTCGAGATCGGCCCGATGGGCGGAATACCGACGATGCTGGTGGAGAAGGCGATCTTCAGGGTCATGAGGAAGGGCAGAAGGAAGAAGACGCCAAGCCACAGGTAGGGCGTACCGATGACGATTCGCCGGCCCCATTTGCCCGAAAAGAGACGGAGGACGGATGTCATGGTCCGGGTTCGATCAGCGTCGTCGCTTGTGGCGGCCAGGCTAGGGTGACTGTGGCGCCGATGGTAAGACCCTCATGGCCCTGGTCCATGACATTCGGCTGTGTGACCTGAAGAACGGCGCCACTGGGCAGCATCACACGATAGACGGAAGCACCGCCATGATAGGCAAGAGCCTGAAGGACGCCGTGCAAACGGTTGGGTACGCTTGCATTGGCAGCAAGGATGATGCGTTCCGGTCGTAGGCCGAGGGCTACGGCCTCGCCGATCGCGGCGCGCGTCGTGGCGAAGGTCACGTCGATGCCCAGCATCGGGCATGCCATCACGGCGTGATCCGTGGCCGCCGAGATGACGGTGCCTTCCAGCATATTCACCGAGCCGATGAAGTCGGCGACGAAGCGGCTGCGCGGGGCTTCATAGATGTCGCGCGGACTGCCGACCTGGACGATGCGACCCGCATCCATCACTGCGATCCGGGTCGCCATCGCCAGCGCCTCTTCCTGGTCATGCGTGACCATGACGAAGGTGATGCCAAGCTCGCGCTGAATGGCCATCAGCTCGAACTGCGTATGTTCCCGCAGCTTCTTGTCGAGGGCAGACATTGGCTCATCGAGAAGCAGAACTTCTGGCCGCTTCACGACCGCACGCGCCAGCGCCACGCGCTGCCTTTGCCCACCGGACAGTTGGGCGGGTTTTCGACCGCCGAAGGCTTCCATCCGCACAAGGGCAAGAACTTCCTCGACACGGCGCGTCACTTCGGCGCGGGAAAGGCGTTCCCGGTTGAGGCCAAAGGCGATGTTTCTGGCGACGGTCATATGCGGGAAGAGCGCATAGGACTGGAACATCATATTCACCGGGCGCTCATACGGGGGCAGCGACGTGACGTCTTTGTCACCGATATGGATGCGGCCGGCAGAGGGAGGAACGAAGCCCGCGAGCATCCGCAGGAGAGTCGTCTTGCCGCAGCCGGACCCGCCGAGAAGGGCGAAAAGCTCTCCCCGCCCGATTGTCAGTTCGATGTCGCGCACGGCGGTGAAGTCACCAAAGCGCTTGGTCACGCCCTGGATGCGGATATGGGGTAGATGCGGCGGCATGTTTGCCGCCGCCACAGGTGCTTGTCGGTAATCGCCGTCCGCGCTCATTCGTGCCTTAGCTTGCGTTCTTAAAAGCGTCCCAGGTCCGCGTCCGAATGCGTTCGTATTTCGGCGTGACCGGCGTCTGCAGGAAAAGATGGCTCAGATCGTCCTTCGACGGAAAGACGCGCGGGTCGTTGACGAGGTCGGGCCGCATGGTGGCTTTGCTCGCCAGGACACCGTTCGCGTAGTTGGTGTAGTTGCTGTTGTTCGCCCCCGCTTCCGGGCTCAGCATGTAATTGATGAAGGCGTAGCCGTTGTCCGCATTCGGAGCGTTCATGGGCATGGCGTAGCTGTCGAACCAGATGATCGACCCTTCCTTCGGCAGGAGGTAATTGATGGTCACGCCGTTCTTTGCCGCTGTCGCGCGCTTGGAGGCCTGAAGCACATCGCCGTTCCAACCGACGGAAAGGCACAGATTGCCGGTCGCGAGGTCGGCAAGCCAGGTGGTCTGGCTGATCGTCTTCATATAGGGGCGGATGCCCTTGAGCAGAGTCTCCACCTTTTTGAGATCGGCGGGGTTCTGGCTGTCGGGATCAAGGCCCAGGTATTTCAGGGCAATCGGAGTCATGATCGCGGAACTGTCGATGATATTGATGCCGCATTTCTGCAGCGCCTGGGCGCTCTTCGGATCAAACAGCAGAGCCCATGAGTCGGTCGGTGCGTTAGGCAGATACTTTTTGACGAGGGCGACGTTATAGCCAAGGCCGACGGTTCCCCAGTCATAGATCACGGCATGCTGGTTGCCCGGATCGGCCTTGGCAAGGAGGCCCATCAGCTCGGGGTCCAGGTTCTTCCAGTTCGGGATCTTGCTGCGGTCCAGCACCTGGTACGCGCCGGCCTGAACTTCGGTCGCGATATAGGGTTCTGCATTGGCGACGACCACGTCATAGCCCGTATTCCCGGCCATGATCTTGGCATCCATCATCTCTTCGCTGTCATAGACGGAGAGATTGGCCTTGATACCGGTGGCCTTTTGGAAATCGGAGAAAGCCGAGGGCGCAAAGTAGTCAGCCCAGTTGAAGACGGTGACGGTCCCGCCGGCGGCGTGGGCCGGCGCCGTCAGGACGCCGCCGAGACAGGCGAGCGCGGCGCAGCTGGCAGAGACGGTCAGGAAGCGTCGCAGCATGGAAGGCCCTCTCGTTGAGATACAATTCATCCAGGACGCTATCGTAACTGGCATCGGCGTTCTATCGACAGTTTAGGCAGTCAGGCTCCTATTTCCTGGACAAACTGTCCACCTCTGTCTTTCTGCATGGATTTGCGACTGCCGCCCAGTGCCAAATCATTCACCACCCGGAAGTGCCGGTGACGCAGCTCGGCAAAAAAAGGCTCCGTTTCGAAGCATTCTTCCGGCGCCCAGACGCCTGGCCTGATACCGCCGCGGAGCAGAAGCTGAACGCCGATGGCAAGGCCGATGGACGTCGCCGGGTCGTTATAGCCCGCATGGTCGGGATGGGGCGCCCCGATCACGGCGCAATTGAGCCGGGTCGTGCGGCCGGCGACGCGACCTTCGCCCACGGCCAAATGCAGTTCGTGGATCTCGGTTGGGGGCACCAAGTGGCCGCGCCGTTCGATGTTGCGACGAATCAGTGCATCCAGGACATCGATGGGTTTCACCATCTGTTCCTTGACGAGCAAAGGCTCGTCATAGTCGTCGAAGCCGGCGGCGCAGAGCGCCAGCCAAGCGCGATGCTCATGTTCGGGCAGATGCAGCTTCCAGGTGAATTCCCGGATGCCCTTGTCGCGGATGCCTTCCGAGAAAGGCACGGTGAGCGGCTCGGAATGCTGGGTATACATGAACTCCGTCTCACCCCAGGGCTCGGGAAGATGCAGCACTTCTTGGCCGCTGCGGGGTGGCACCTGACGTAGCGCGCCATCCAGAAATTGCTGGGACGGGTTCGCGTATTCGGCGAGGAGCGTGGCGAGTGAATAGGGCGGCACCAGAACGGGGCTGGGGGCGCCGAAGTTCTTGGCGACCCAGAAAAGGTTGATCCGGTCGATCTCGTCGAGGCGTTCGGCGACGGCCCGGCAGACCATGTTTGAGATGCCGGGGTCTGCGCCGAGGCCGAGCACGGCGGGAATGCCGCTGGCGGCCCAGGCCGCATGATGCTTCTTCTGCTCGACCGTCAGCACGCCCATGCCGCCGTAATCGACATAGGGCTTCCCGGCCTGGCGGCAGGCATCGAAAATCGTCATCTGCTGGCCGGCAAAGGTTGGGACGGCGTTGATACAGAGATCGCAACCGGCGAGCAGGACGGCGAGGGCCGCCTGATCCGCGCAATCTACTTCCACGGCGCGCAGGCGATCATCGCCCATGCCTCGCGCCAAGGCTTGGGCCGCACCGAGCAGGCGGTCGGCGACGATGACCTCGGTGATATGCTCCTGATGGATGGAGATGAGGTCGCGCACGGTGCCGCTGGCCATGGCGCCGGCACCGCCGAGGACGAGAATACGCATATGCTGTGATCCAGTTAGAAGGCGATGATCTGACGCAGGGCCGTACCGGCACGCATGCGCTCAAAGCCAAGGTTAATCTCCGGCAGCGTCAACCGGTCGGAGATCATGTGATCCAGCTTCAACCGGCCCTGTAGATAGAAATCGACGAGCTGCGGGATATCCAGCCGGAACCGGTTGGAGCCCATCCGACTACCTTGGATGCGCCGGTCGGCGAGCATGGAGATGGCATCCAGTTCCAGCTTCGTACCCCAGGGCGGAATGCCCACGATCGTCGCCAGACCGCGCGGGGCCAGCATGGCGAAGGCGGCTTCCGCCGTGCGCTTCGACCCGATACACTCGATTGCGTGATCGACACCTCCATGCGTGAGGTCGAGCACTGCCTCGGCGATATCGGTGTCGCGTGCATCCACCGTCTCCGTCGCGCCAAGTGTTCGGGCCAAGGCCAACTTAGAGGGCTGAGTGTCGATGGCGATGATGCGCCCGGCGCCCGCCAGCGCGGCGCCGTTGATGGCGGCAAGCCCGACGCCGCCACAGCCGACGATGGCCACGCTTTCACCCGGGCGCAGGCCTGCGCAATGGAAGATGGCCCCGGTGCCCGTCAATACGGCGCAGCCGAGCAGCGCCGCGCGGTCCAAAGGCATGTCCGGCCGGATCTTCACCACCGCATGCTCATGCACGAGGATCTGCTCAGCGAACGTGGAGGTATTATAGAACTGATGAAGCGTCTCGCCATGCCAGGACATCCGGCGCGAGACGCCGGGCGGCAAATTGACCTCCGGCGTGTCGCACATCGCCGGATGGCCAGTGAGGCAATGCCGGCAGTGCCCACAGAAGACCGAGAGGCAAAGCACGACCGGATCGCCCGCTCGCACGTAGGTCACGTCGCGGCCGACGGCTTTGACGATCCCGGCCGCCTCATGGCCGAGCACGAGGGGAAGGGGGTGCGGGAAGGCGCCGTCGATGAAATGGAGGTCGCTACGGCACAGGCCTGTCACGGACGTCCTGACCAGCACCTCGCGCGGGCCGGGGAAGGCAATCTCCACATCCTCGATGGTGAGCGGCTCGCCTGGCGCGTGGAGTACGGCAGCTTTCACGATGTCCTGTCCTGCTCATTGTGATCAGGCGGCGAGATTAGGTGCCCCACTGAACTCTGCCCATGGACAAATTGGCGAATAGTTCTGCGGTGCGTATCGACGCTCTGTCGAACAGCTAGCCGACCTCTAGACCTGAGCCATGTGAGATGCGGGGTTCCCAAGCGAGCCTCGGATGAAGGCCGTCTCCAAGATTAGTGAGACGGCTCTAAGGATTGACTTGATGGGACAGGTGGTTGGCCTGCTTCGTTCCCCGGTCCTTGGGCACAGCCATCACCGCTTTGCATCTTGATGGCCCGTCCCGTTCATATGGCTCACTCCCGGATTATGGGAGTTGCTGGCCCCATCTAGTGACAGGTCGAAGCACAGCTGGGGGATGCACGAGACGGATCACGAACGGCCAAGCCGCTCACGTTAATCGACTTGGCTTAGGTGCTTCGAAATGGGAGACGATGATGCGCTTGAATGTCCGCCTATTGATGGACAATGAGGATCTAGCACTACAGTTGCAATTTTCACGAGGATCTGAATCAATGGGCAACCATGATTCGGGACCTGATGATTGGTGGCGCTTCGATCGAGGATACGCTGTCGCTGTGGGCAGCGTCATTGCGGGAGGCCAAGCAGCGTATTCGACCGTTGTTCACGCAGGATCGTGTGGCGAGTTCGGCTGGCCAGTTTCTCGACGCGTTGTTAAGCCAGGAGCCGCGCAAGACAGGTTGGATGCGGGCAGAGGCCGCCGGCGACAGCGGGCCGTGGCGACAGCAGGCTTTGCTGGGTCGTGGGCGCTGGGATGCCGACGCCTTGCGCGACATCGTTCGTGATCATGTCATCGAACATCTGGGTGACGACAACGCCGTCCTAGTGATCGACGAGACCGGTTTTCTCAAGCAGGGCAAAGCCTCGTGCGGCGTGGGGCGGCAATACACGGGGGCTGCCGGCAAGATCACCAACTACCAGATCGGCGTGTTCGCCTCCTACGTGTCCACCAATGGTCATGCCTTCATCGATCGTGCGCTCTATCTGCCGAAAGCCTGGACGTCCGATGTGCATCGGCTCCCAAGTGGGACCCCTTTTCCGATTCGGCGCAAGTCACTGGTGTGCAAGAGAACTCTTCTTCGCCCTGGGGTCCCGATCGGCGCCGATCGGGACCCCGCCAAATCGTTGGATCTGGCTGCCTTATCAGCTTCTTAAGCATCATCAGCGCGGGGGTCCCGAGGCGATGCCGATTCACAATCGATTCCAGGCTCTTGGTCACGTCCTCGCCCAGCTTGCGCAGCCACTTCCCGCCACAGCAGTCGCACGCGGTTGGCGGGTCAACCACCACGCGCTCGCGAAGAAGGTGTTCGGGGAAGGTATTTCGCTCGGGCGACAGCGAGTTCCGCGGCCACCACGTCACGCGCCGCGGCCAGCTCCCTCATCTTGGCGCGCTCTCTGGGACATCCAAACGCCGTGGTCGTTACCAAAGGCAGGGTGACGATGAGGTGCTTACCGCGATCCGGCAGCTCACCGACGTCCGTCCAACTTACGGATACCGGCGGATTGGGCGCTTCTGAACCGGGTGCGTCACGCATCCGGCGCCAGGCCGATTAACCACAAGCGGGTCTTCCGCCTCATGACGCAAGGTCAGTTGCTGCTCCAACCGCATGTCGGCAATCGCCCTATCCGTGCCCATGAGGGTAGGGTCATTGCCTTGACGTCCAATCAACGGTGGTCCTCCGACAGCTTGGAGAGCTCCTGCTGGAACGGCGAGATCGTGCGCCTCGTGTTCACCATCGACACCTGCGACCGCGAAATTATGGCCTGGTAGGCCAGCACCGGCGGCATCAGTAGTGAGATGGTCCGTGACCTCATGCTCACCTGCGTGGAGCGCCGGTTCAACACCCTACGGGCACCGCATCCCATTCAATGGCTGGCGGACAATGGCTCCGCCTACGCCGCCCGAGAGACACTGGAATTCGTTGTCGCGCTGGCCCTCGTGCCCTGCTTTACGCCCGTCCGCAGTCCAGAAAGCAACGGTGTGAGCGAAGCCCTCGTCAAAATCCTTAAACGTGACTATGCCCGCATCCAACCTCGTCCGGATGCCCTGACCGTCTTGGAGCAACTTCCGGCCTGGATCGACGACTACAACGAGAATCATCCACACAGCGGCTTGCGCATGCGCTCACTCGTGAATTCATTCGAAGCCAATCACAACCAGCCTCGTGTCCTGTTTGATGGGGGCAACTCCAGCCACAGGCACTCATCGATTGAGGAAATCGTCCGTGAGACGGATGGAGGGAATGACCGTCGGCATATCCGAGTGAATTGTGCTCCGCTTGGTGAGATACCAGCCGCCGACCAATGCGATAGCAAGAAGCGGCAGGCCGACCAGAAAGATATAGAACTGCCCCGATGCAAAGATCATCAGGTAGAAGACGATTGCCAGGAAGGCCAGTGTTAGCCAGGAACTCACCGGCGCGAAGGGCATCTTGAACTTGACCGGGGTGATCTCGCCACGATGAATCGCCTGGCGGAGCTTCATCTGGCAGACAATGATGAAGCTCCAGGTGCTGACGATTCCGATCGCCGAGATGCTGATCGCCATTTCGAAGACTTCCGACGGAATGACGAAGTTGAGGAATACGCCGATCAGGTAGAGTGAAATGGTGAGCAGCAGGCCACCGTAAGGCACGCCCGATCGACTCATGACACTGAGTGCGCGGGGGGCCGAGCCGCCCATGGCCAGCGAGCGCAAGACCCGCCCCGTTGAGTAGAGGCCGGAGTTCAGGCTGGAGAGCGCGGCCGTTAGCACAACGAAATTGATGATGCCGGCGATATAGGCAACGTGGAGAGAGGCAAAGACGGTTACGAACGGGCTAGTGCCGGCATGATAGGCCGTATAGGGCAGCAACAACGAAAGCAGGATCACAGAGCCCACGTAGAACAGCGCAATCCGTGCGATAACGCTGTTGATCGCGCGAGGCATGATCTTCTCGGCATCCTTGGCCTCACCCGCAGCGGTGCCGATAAGTTCTATGCCCGCATAGGCAAAGACGACACCCTGCACGATGGCGAGCGTGCCTCCGATCCCCTTCGGGAAAATGCCGCCGTTTTCCGCGATAAGATGCGGACCCGGTCGTGCGCCCATGACGTGAAGACCGATGAGCAGGATCACCACACCGACGACCAGGAAGGCCGAGATGGTTACGACCTTGATGAGTGAGAACCAGAACTCCATTTCGCCGAAATACTTGACGCTGGTGAGATTCATCATGGAGATCACCCCCAGGGCAAATAAGGCCAAGAGCCACTGTGGAACATCGGTAAACATTGGCCAGAACTTGAAGTAAAGTGCGATCGCCGTAATATCGACGATGCCGGCCATCGCCCAATTCAGGAAGTAGAGCCAACCTGCGACATAGGACGCCTTCTCGCCAAGGAACTCACGTGCATAGGACACGAAGCTCCCCGAACTGCGTCTGTACATGGCGAGTTCGCCGAGCGCCCGCAGGATGAAAAAAGCAAAAATACCGCAGATGGCATAGACGATGGCGAGAGACGGCCCGGCAAGGCCCATTCGCTTTCCGGCTCCCATCAGCAATCCGGTGCCGATGGCGCCCCCGATGGCGATCATCTGGATCTGGCGGTTGCCGAGGCCTTTCTCGTACCCGGCATCCTGAGCCTCCAGAATGGCCCGAGTTTCTGTGGAGCCGATCGCACTCTGCGCACGAGGGGATGTCATAGTAATCCTTCGCTATCAGTTAGGTTGAATTTCTCTTTAAGCGCGTTCCTTGGGTGCCAATGCCTGACGACCGTGACGCTACGCGATCCTGTCGATTAGTCTATAGGTTTTTGCAGTTACAATGCTCTATGAAGGCGGTTGGTTTCCTGTGACGGATGGGCTGATCTTCGTGACGACGGCCGCCTTGAAGGCGAGGTCGGCCACCAGACTCGTGACGAGACAATCCTAGGCCGGGGCTTAAGAACGTTTGTCAGTGACCTGTTAGGTCATCTCTGCATGCGCCTGCCACCAGAAGCCTGCACCGATCGACACGCGTTTATTCGAAACCAGCCAAACAACACGATGAGAACGCCAACACTGAGGGCATTAAGCTCGAAGAGACTACGCAATGCGCCTGGATCGTAGTTGTGGAGGGCGACTGGTGGATGGCTCCATATCACATAATAGACCACAACCGGGAGCAGACCGACGCAGAGCATTATCCAGCGCTCCGAGTATCTAAAAGACATCACTGCCAAAACGGCGCAAGGCGCCAGAAATAGGCCGGTGCCTGAATTCTCGCCAAGTATCCACACGGTCAAGATTGTGTTGCCTATACCCACGAGCGGCATTCCGATCCGGCCATAGAGACTGCTGCGCCGTGAAAGCCATGGCATCGCGAGAAAGAGTGGCGTCAGCGATACGGTCAGAAGAGATGTTGGAAACGCCTGCCGTCCGGCAGCCCACCATATGTAGAGAGGCCAAAATGGCAAATGGGAGCCCACGGTAAGGGCAGCCCAGTTGCTGAGCTGAACCAGTGGATCGGAGTCGGCTGCGTATCGCCTGACGGAGGTCGCGCACGACCAATATAGTGGACCAATGACCATAATACTCTAGCCCTCATATGGTATCACCGCAACACCTTCGGGTCGCGCCGGTTGGCGATGTTTATTTGCAGCTCTCAACGCCGGCGTGGCGGACGAAGAGTCGTCAACTTCGTGTGGCCTTCGGTCGAGCCCCGCATCCCTGGAAGAAATTGTCCATTTCTTAGTTCACCCGCCGCAAAAGCATTCCCTTAGCAGCCTGCGGGCCGACACCGAGTAGAGGGCCACAGTGGAAGTCTTCCAACACCATTGACAAGAACCGACGGGCCGCCTCTGTGGTATCCGAAACCCCGATGGTTCCGCGAGATGCCAGCTGGACAATCCGCTTCTGAAGGGCCGGTTTCTCCCTGAAGGTAGCGCGCCTTCAGGGCAACGCTACTTGCGACGAGAAGCCGATTTCGGTGGCGACCGTACGGGCCAGTTCAACGTATTTCGAAGACAGGATAAGCTTGGCAAGCCGAAGGAGATACTTTTGCGACATCAGGTTCGGACCGCTGTCCATGTACATCAGGCTGCAGCGCAACGACGTTAGCCAATCTATCATCAGCATCAAATAGAACTACTTTCGAGGGCGTGGGTTCGTATGGGGCCTTCTTCGACATCTTCGCCATTTGAGCTGCTGCCGGTTTGGTGGACACGCACCTTAGCCTGACGCTTTGTTCCGCTCGAATTCCATAGGGCTGAGATAGCCGATGGTCGAGTGGCGTCGGCGTAAATTATAGAACCGTTCGATGTAGTCGAATACGTCGGCTCGAGCCTGGTCCCTCGTGCGATATACCTTGCGGGCTGTTCGCTCAGTTTTCAGCGAGGAGAAGAAGCTCTCCATTGCCGCATTGTCCCAGACATTCCCTGACCGACTCATGCTGCAACTAACGTTATGATCTGCCAAGAGCTTCTGGAACTGTTCACTGCTGTATTGGCTTCCCTGGTCCGAATGATGCATCAACGCATCTGGTTTGCCGCGGCGCCAGATCGCCATCATTAACGCGTCGGCCACCAACTGAGCTGTCATCGTGACGCTCATCGACCAGCCCACGACACGACGCGAGAAAAGGTCAATGACGGCAGCCACGTAGAGCCAACCTTCTGCCGTCCAAAGATAGGTGAAGTCGGCGATCCACTTCTGGTTCGGTGCTGTAGCTACGAATTGGCGGTCCAGCACGTTGGCAGCCGCCTCGTTCCGCTCGCCCTTGTCGGATGGCAGGCCTCTGCGGCGCGGTCGGGCCCGTAAGGCTTGCTCGCGCATGAGCCGCTCAATGCGGTGCAAGCCACACACGTCACCCTCGGCCAGGACGTCATGCCAGACGCGCCGGGCGCCATAGGTCCGGTCGCTGCCGACGAAGCTGGCCTTGACGTGCGCGCCGAGAATTTCGTCGCTGCGTGCCCGAGCGCTGGGCGATCGGGTGAGCCAGGCGTGGAATCCACTGCGTGAGACACCGAGCGCCTCGCAAAGCCACCGCACCGGCCAAATCCCTCGATGCTTCGCCACGAAGCCGAATTTCATATCGACTCCCTCGCGAAGTAGGCCGCGGCTTTTTTTAGGATATCGCGCTCCGCCTTGAGCTTTGCGACCTCACGCCGCAGACGATCTATCTCCTGCTGATCCGGCTTGAGCTGGCCCTGGCCCGGAAATGCCTGCCCAGGATCCGAGGTAACCTCCTTGATCCATCGTCGCAGAATGCTTTCGCCCACATCCAGGTCCCGGCTGGCCTGCACCAATGAAATCCCACGTTCATTAACTAGCCGGACCGCCTCCAGCTTGAACTCCCGGCTGAACTGTCGTCGCGTCATTTGCATCCTCCAATCTCGCGAAACACCTTAATCTCGGTGTCCACCAAACCGGCAGCAGCTCAATTACAGCCATGACGTCCATGGTTGTCGCGGTGTATGCTCTCCTCAGGAACTGAGATTCTGCCGCCGTTAGAAGGCTGTTGAGACGCTTCCCGTCATTTTCCAGTTGGCCATCTGCCATCATCTCTAGTCCATGTTCGCAACAGTCTGGTGGCATAATCGGCCAACCGACAGGAGCCGCATCAAGACTGCAAACATCACGCTGATCTCAGAATTCGCGTGTCGCCACAAGTCCTAAACCGGAATGGTTCTTCAGGGTAATGACCTCATCGAAGGTCTTCGCCCGCGCGCGGGTAATCGTGAGCCCTATCTCAAGTTTTCATCGACGGCGCGCAGCTTAGCGCGCTCCGCTTGAATAGTCCGGTTGTCAGCGTAGACAGATCCGAGAACGCTGTCCAACGTCTGCGCATCAACGTGGCCCTGGATGCACGTGGCCATGAGCGTCGATGGAGCAACGTAGATGAACCTGATGCAGATACGGTGCGGTGGATGCGCATTATCCGGCAAAAGAAGTCTCGCACTCACTGCATGGTCTCCTGTCTCACAGCCGCTCTCCCATCAACAGTCGATCCTACGCCGTGGGCTTCCAAGAAGTCGTTCAGCTGGGTTACCAGGGCTTGAGCACCAATAACAGGGAGCACAATACGGCCTACGACCACTGCCTTCTTTATTGGTGGAGCGACGGAATCATCAAATCTGACTGACACCAACTTGATAGTTACGCTTTCGTCACTCAAGCTGAACTGACTCACCACAGAGGTAAAGATCTCCGGGGCAACGAGATTCTCGGCGATTTCAGTGACAAGTCCGGTCTGAGCGATCTTCATCGGATGCTTGCTCATTAGAAACTCCTTTACTAACAGCTTCAACCTGTCGGACTTTTGCGCTCCAAGGCATGGCAGGGTTCGTCGGATACGACTTGCGAAGCAACCACGCGCATCGACAATGTGCTTTATGCACTCGGGATCGCGTCGTTCAAAAGTTGCGTAAGCCCCCAGGGCACGTGAACATATGGAGTTCTCAGTCGCGTGTCAAAATGAACTCACGTGGCGTTGCGGCCACAGACGCTCTCGGCTCAACCATCCTCTCCTGCCGTAAGAGGAATGATTAAGCGCACCAGCAAACCTGGTGGATCAGCATCCAGAAGGGACATATGGCCAGCATGCCGGTGAACGATCTCTTGCACGATCGATAGGCCTAGTCCGAGGCCGCCATCGAGAGGCCTGGCCGAATCGAGTCGCGCGAAAGGAACTACGGCAATAGCTCGCATGTCAGCCGGAATTCCTGGACCATCATCGCGAATGTCTATGACGGCCTCGCCTTCGCGGCGCCAAACGTCGGCGATGACATGTGTTCCGTAGCGGGAACCGTTTTCGAGAAGATTGTTGATGGCACGCGTAATAGCTATCGGTTGGCAGCGGCAGATCGGGCCAAAGGCACCTATGTAGGTGACGTACTTTCCTGCCTCCGACGCGTCGATGCAAAGGCTCTCAACAAGCGCGCCAAGATCGACATCCTCGCGTGCCTCCACAGCAGTTCGATCGCTCAGGTAAGAGAGCGCTCCATTGATCATACGGTTCATCAGATCAAGATCATGGAGAAGGTGGTAGCCCGTCGTGGGTGCTTCATCCAGTTCGATACGAAGTCTAAGTCTCGTCAATGGAGTGCGAAGATCGTGCCCGATTGCCATCAGCATCCGTTGACGTTCCTCCATGAATCGCGCAATCCGTTCCTGCATTCGATTGAAGGTTTGCGCGACCCGCCGAATCTCGCGCGGGCCTTGCTCCGGAAGCGGTGCAATAGCCACGTCCAGTCCGAACTGCTCGACGGTGGCGACAAGATTCCGCAAGGGGCGATTGATGCGCCACAAGGTCCAGAACGATAGCGCGACGACAAGCACTAAGAGGAAGGAGACAGCTACCGTCAAGGGCAAGGTCACGAACACGATTTGCGGGAAGCTCCCGTGCGAGTAGGCCCGAAGTGTCCATGGTGCATCACCGGCGAGCGCGAGCACGATGTCTGTGGTTTCCTCGCCGCCAGCTTCTTCGCTGCAGCGCCTAATTGACACTTGCTCTGGCTCGTCTGGAAGTAGAGTGCGCAGGACGAGTTGCAGATTTCGGTCGGTTATGCCTGCGGGAACGACGTGACAGGGAAGCATCTCACCGGATCGTATGGTGACCTGTTCTGTCGACATCGCCCGCGCGATTTCTGCCCTGGCCGCTGGCGGCGCAGCGCCCAACGCATGAATGTCGGCGGCGACCTGCATTGCATTGGGCCACGGTCCTGGGGGAAGCGGCGGGAATGCAGGCCCAGTCAGGGTCAGCAATGCGGCAGTGAGCACTAAAGTCGCCAGCAAGGCAGCCACGAGGATTGCAATGATTTGGCCCTGAACTGAGTCGGGGAACAAGCGCCTCATGGTACAAGTTTCTCGGTGCCGCCAAACGTGGGATCGAATACGTAACCATCTCCTCGGATCGTTCGGATCAGTTCAAGCTGGCGGCCGCCATGAGCTAGCTTTCGCCGAAGACGGCTGATCAGCAGGTCGATCGTTCTCTCTTCTACTATGAAGCTGGCACCCCGCGTGAGTGCGATCAATTCCTCGCGGCTCAGTACGCGGCCGGGATGGTGATAAAACACCAACATAAGGTCCGTTTCCGCACCGGTCAGCGTCATTCGAACATCGCCCGACGTATACAGAACTCGACGTTCTGGCTCGAAGCGCCATCCCGCAAAATGAAGTCCCGCAGCAGCGGCGTTCGCCTGCGGAGTGAGTTCACGGGGGACGCCGCGCCGAAGCACCGCCTTGATCCGGGCGCCAAGTTCAACAAGCTCAAAAGGCTTGCCGACGTAGTCATCGGCGCCGAGCTCCAGACCGGCAACGCGGTCGGTGACCTCCGCAAGCGCCGTGACCATGATGATGCGTGCCTGGCTGATGGTATGGATACGGCGGCATAGTTCAAAGCCGGTTTCGGCCGGTAACATCACGTCGAGCAGAATCAGATCAAAGGGCTGTCTTGCCATCTCGCGATCAAGGCCACTCCCATCGGCCACGCCGACAACTACATATCCTGACCTTGTCAGGTAACGCAAAATCAAGGCGCGTATGTCATCGTCGTCTTCGACCACAAGTATACACGTCGGCTCGGAACGAACGCTGTCAGGCATCGGGAAACTCTTCAATAACCAAAATGACCACCAGACTAGCATGCCCATATACTACATGTGAGGTGGCGACGTACTTTGAAATTCAGTCAAAGACGTCTTTTTTTCACTTTTGACATATTTGTAGGCGCATATTGACTTGCTGCCTAATGGTGCGTTTATTCGCATGGTCACATTTCAGTCAATTCGCTCCGTTCGCTGTGGCAATCACACAATTTCTTGGTCATTGATGGATACGCAGCTCAATCCGAAACCGTCACAACAAATCGGTCAAACTGTCTCGCGGCGCTCTCGTCGAAGGTTGATCGTTATTCTTCTATTCTTTCTGGTCGCTGCAGGCGGCCTCGCCGTTTGGCTTCACCGGCAGAACAAGGGCGATCACGGGGGGACGCCCGGCGGCCAGACACCGCAATCGGTGTCCGTGGCGGCAGCGGAGCGTGACGATATTCCGATTGTCCTCACAGGTCTCGGCACCGTAACCGCTCTCGCCACGGTAACGGTCAAGTCCCAGATTAGTGGCTATCTAACGCAGATTGCTTTTACAGAAGGCTCTCTCGTACACAAGGGTGACCTCCTCGCCCAAGTCGATCCGCGTCCCTATGAGGCACTCCTTGCCCAATACAAAGGGACGCTCGCCAAGGACCAGGCATCGCTCGATGACGCAAGCCTCAATCTCGCGCGTTACCGCCGACTGTCGCAGCAGGATTCTATCTCGAAACAGAATGTGGATACTCAGGCGGCTACTGTGCGTGAGTATGAGGGGAGTGTACGCGCGGATCAGGCAGAGATTGAAGCCGAAAAGTTGAACATTGCCTATTGCCAAATTATCTCGCCGGTGGACGGTCGGATTGGTCTCCGGCAGGTGGATGTCGGCAATTTTGTGGAAGCGTCAGATACGACGGGCATCGTCATCGTCACACAGATTAAACCGATGTCAGTCTTGTTTACGCTCCCAGAGGATGCGGTACCCCAAGTCCGCGCACGCTTTCAAATTGGCGCCAAGCTGGAGGTCGACGCTTACGACCGGTCCAATACTACGGAGATCGCCAAGGGCACCCTGGCGACTCTTGACAATGAAATCGACGCGACGACGGGCACCCTCAAACTCAGGGCAGTCTATCTGAATACGGATGATGCTCTGTTCCCCGAGCAGTTCGTCAATGCGCGGCTGCTGATTGATACGATCCGTGGCGCGATCACCGTTCCCCCGGCGGCCGTCCAACAGGGGGTGGAGGGTAGTACTGTCTACGTGGTCGACAGCGCCAACAAGGTCCATCTGCGCGTCATTAAGACCGGTGTCGCTGACGCCAAAAGGGTGGCCATTACCTCGGGCCTGGCGGTGGGCGAGCGCGTCGTCACGGACGGAGCCGACCGGTTGCAAGATGGCGCCTCCGTCGTGATAGCGGCCGCGGCGCCGCAGCTGTAAGCCGGCCATCGCCCAACCATGAATCCTTCCCGCATTTTTATTGAACGCCCTGTGGCGACGACGCTCCTGATGGTGGCCCTGATGCTGCTGGGTCTCGTCTCCTACCGTTATTTGCCGCTCGCGGCGCTGCCAACCGTCGATTATCCGACCATCCAGGTACAGACGTTCTATCCGGGAGCCAGTCCCGACGTCATGGCTTCGGCCATAACGGCGCCCTTGGAGAAGCAGTTCGGTCAAATGGCAAGTCTGCGACAAATGTCATCGCAGAGCGCCGGGGGGGCCTCGGTCATCACCTTGCAGTTCGATCTGTCACTGGCGCTCGATGTGGCGGAACAAGAGGTGCAAGCGGCGATCAACGCCGCTGACAGTCTTCTGCCTGACGATCTTCCGGCGCCTCCGATTTATGCCAAGATCAATCCCGCTGACACGGCCATTCTTACCCTTGCGCTAACCTCTCGGACCATGGCGCTGACCGGGTTGCGCTCCCTGGCGGAGAACCAGCTCAGCCAGAAGATTTCACAGGTGGCCGGCGTCGGCCTGGTCAGCATCGCCGGCGGCAACCGGCCTGCGGTCCGTGTGCGCTTCGACCCACGAAAGCTCGCCGCCTACGGAGTGGCGATCGACGATCTGCGGACCCAGATCAGCAATCTCAACGTCAATACGGCTAAGGGGTCACTGGACGGCCCACAGCGGTCCTGGACGATCGATTCGAACGATCAGATTCAGAGTGCGGGCGATTATATGGGATCGGTGATTGCCTACGAGAATAATCGGCCCGTTTACCTCTCCAATGTCGCGAGCGTTGTCGAGGGGCCCGAGGATACGGACCTCGATGCCTGGATGAACCGGACACCGGCGATCCTGCTGAATATCCAACGTCAACCCGGGGCGAATGTCATCAAGGTCGTCGCGGCGATCAAGGCACTCCTGCCAGGCTTGGAAGCGTCCTTGCCGAGGGCGGCAGTGATCACGCCGCTCATCGATCGGACGATGACGATCCGGGCCTCCGTCAATGATGTCGAGCTGGAGTTGGCGTTGGCCGTGGGTCTCGTCGTGCTGGTGATCTTTGTCTTTCTTCGAGACCTGAGAGCGACGCTGATTCCCAGCCTCTCGGTGCCATTGTCGCTCGTCGGTGCATTGGCCGCGATGTACTTCTGGGGGTTCAGCCTTGATAACCTGTCCCTCATGGCGCTCACTATCGCTGCCGGCTTTGTTGTCGATGACGCGATTGTCGTGATCGAAAATATCACGCGCTATGTGGAGTCGGGAGTGCCTCCTATGCAAGCGGCCCTCCGAGGCGCCTCGGAGATCGCCTTCACCATAATCGCTCTCACGGTGTCGCTGCTAGCGGTGCTGATCCCATTGCTGTTCATGGCCGACGTGGTAGGTCGCTTGTTCCATGAATTCGCGATCACCCTTGCGGCCACGATCGTCATCTCGGCCGTCGTATCACTGACCCTCGTGCCGATGCTCTGTGGTCGCCTTCTGCGTCCACCGCAGGTCCGACATCCCGGACGCCTTAATCGAGGCGCGGAAGCGGCATTCGCAAAGCTCGTTGCGGCTTACGCGCGTCTCCTGGATACTGTTCTGGCCCATCGGCTACCGACGCTACTGGTGGCGATCGGGACCTGCGCACTAACCCTCTATCTTGTCTTCACGGCGCCTACGGGTTTCTTTCCGACACAGGATGTCGGCATCCTCCAGGGTGTTACGACGGGCCCGGCCAGCATTTCTCATGAAGCAATGGCCGACCGCCAGCAACGGGTCGCGGCGATCGTCCTCGCGGATCCAGACGTGATTAGCCTGTCCTCCTATATCGGTGTTGATGGTACTAATCCCACCCTCAGCGATGGGCGCATGACCATCAATCTGCGGCCTAAGGCGCAGCGCGGCGCGCTAACTACCACGCTGGCGCGGCTGCAGCGGTCCACTGCAGCCGTGCCAGGCATCCAATTGACGTTGCAGCCGGTGCAGGACCTGACCATAGACACGATCGCCAGCCCCGGCCGCTACCAACTAATGGTTCAAAGCACCGATATCGCATTGCTTAGCCTCTGGGCGCCTCGGCTGCTGGACCGCCTGCGCAGACTTCCCGAACTCAGCGACGTCAACAGCGATCAACAGCCTGATGGCCTGGCTCTCTATCTGACCATCGACCGCACGACAGCCGGACGGTTCGGCATTACACCGGCAACTGTCGATAACGCCCTCTATGATGCCTTCGGCCAGCGGATCATCTCGACCATTTTCACGCAATCGAACCAGTACCGGGTCATTATGGAGGCGGACCCGACGATCAGCCGCAACGTAACCGCCCTAGATTCCATCTTTCTCCCCTCTTCAACGGCCAGCTCCGGAGAGGTTCCGCTGTCGTCGCTCGTCCATGTCGAGGAACGCCAGACGGCCTTGGCTATCTCACATCTCGCGCAGTTCCCAGCCGCGACCATCTCCTTCAATCTTGCCGAAGGAGTCGCTCTTAGCTCCGGTATCGCGGCCATTGAGGCGGCCCGCGGGGTGCTCCATCTCCCTGAGAGCGTCCAGGTTAGTTATCAGGGAACCGCCGCTGCCTATCGTTCCTCCCTGTCGAATGAGCTCGCCCTCGTGCTTGCCGCCGTAGTCGCGATGTACATAGTGCTGGGCGTGCTCTACGAGAGCTTCATCCATCCCTTAACGATCCTATCCACCTTACCCTCGGCTGGCGTCGGTGCCCTGCTGGCACTTCGTCTCGCGGGTGCCGATCTCGATATCATTGGTGTCATCGGCATCGTGTTGCTGATCGGGATAGTCAAGAAGAACGCCATCATGATGATCGACTTCGCACTGTCCGGTGAGCGCGAAGCTGGCCTGTCACCGGCTGACGCCATACGAAGGGCTTGCCTGCTACGCTTCCGCCCCATCCTGATGACTACCTGCGCGACTCTCTTCGCGGCTCTTCCACTGATGCTCGGGTCCGGCACCGGTTCGGAACTACGACGGCCACTTGGGCTCGCCATCGTTGGCGGTCTGCTTGTCAGCCAGATGCTGACGCTCTTCACCACGCCTGTGATCTATCTCGCCTTCGACGAACTGGGGCGACGGGTAAGGGAACGCGGGCGTAGTCCGAGGGCGGCGGAAGGAAGCGCGACATGACGTTGAGCGGCCTCTTCATTCATCGGCCGATTGCCACGACTCTGCTGACCATCGGGATCCTCCTCGCTGGTGGCTTTGCATTCTTTCGGCTGCCGGTCTCACCGCTCCCGCGCGTCGATTTTCCGACGTTGCGGGTACAGGCGCAAATGCCCGGCGGTAGCCCCGATACGATGGCCGCGACCGTGGCCGCCCCTCTGGAGCGCCATCTCGGTCAGATCGCCGACGTTACCGAGATTACGTCTCAAAGCAGCACCGGCAGCTCCAATATCACTCTGCAGTTCGGCTTGGACCGCAATATCAATGGTGCTGAGCGCGATGTGGAGGCGGCGATCAACGCTGCCCGCTCTGACCTCCCATCCACCCTGAATTCAAATCCGACCTATGGCGCGTTCAATCCGGCGGATGCGCCGATCCTGATTGTTGCACTGGCGTCGAAAACCTATACCCCGGGCCAGCTCTACGACATCGCCGATAGCGTGATCGGCCAGCGTCTGTCGGAGGTCGAAGGGGTTGGGAGCGTCCAGATCGTCGGCAGCTCCCTCCCGGCCGTCAGAGTCGATGTGAATTCCCGCGCGCTTTTTAAATACGGAATCTCGCTTGAAGATGTGCGTGCCGCACTGGCCGGCGCCAACGCGAACAGCCCCAAAGGTGTGATCGAACAAGGATCGAGACTCTGGAGACTGTACGCCAATGATCAGATCGAGAAGGCCGCGGACTACGCCGGTTTGGTCATCGCTTATCGGAGCGACCACCCTATCTTCCTCAGTGATGTCGCATCAGTAACGGATTCGGTCGAAGACCTACGGAACCAAGGATACGTCGACGGCCAGCCTGCCGTCACGATGCTGGTCTTCAAGCAGCCGAATGCTAACATCATTGAAACAGTGGACCGGACCAAAGCTCTTCTCCCGCAGCTGGAGGCCGGCCTTCCCGCCGATGTCGTCATGACCGTCGCCGGAGATCGAAGCACCACCATCCGGGCTTCGCTCGCCGACACCGAACGGACGCTGGTTATCTCGGTCATCCTCGTCATCCTGGTCGTCTTCGTCTTTCTGCGGAGTCCGCTGGCGACCCTTGTGCCGAGTGTCGCTTTGCCAGTCTCAATCCTCGGGACATTCGGTGCCATGTACCTGTTGGACTACAGCCTGGACAATCTTTCCCTGATGGCTCTGACCGTCGCCACCGGTTTTGTGGTCGACGACGCGATCGTAGTTTTGGAGAACGTCACTCGCTTGATGGAGGACGGCAAGGGGCGGCTGGAGGCGGCTTTGCAGGGCGTGCGCGAGGTGTCGTTCACCGTCATCTCGATGAGCGCGTCGCTCGTTGCGGTCTTCCTGCCGATCCTGCTGATGGAGGGCCTGGTCGGGCGGCTGTTCCAGGAATTCGCAGCGGTTCTTACCCTCGCGATCGTCATTTCCATGGTGGTCTCGCTGACCACCACGGCTGCCCTCTGCGCTCATGTTTTGCCGGTCGATGGCCAGCGGAGCCAGGGCCGCCTCTCGAAGAGTGTCGAGCGGGCCTTTGAGGCTGTTCAGAGGCTCTACCTTTACTCGTTGACGCGGATCATGCGCTATAAGGGGCTCGTCATGCTCTCATTATTGACGACGGTCGCGCTCAACATGGCGTTGATCATCGTGGTTCCGAAGGCATTTTTCCCCGAGCAGGACAGCGGGCTGCTGATGGGCGGCATCCAGGCCGACCGGGACATTTCTTTCCAGGCGATGCGGGAGAAGCTGCGCCAGGCCTTGACGATCGTCCGACAGGACCCGGCGGTCGCTTCGGTCATCGGTTTTACCGGCAATCAGGGGACCAACACCGCCAATGTCTTCGTCACACTCAAACCATTGTCGGAGCGGAGCGGGATTCAGGTCGTGATGAACCGCCTGCGGCCAAAACTCGCCGTCGTGCCGGGTGCACAGCTGGTGATGTTTCCGATGCAGGACCTGTTTACCGGCGGCCGTCAAAGTTTTGCGCAGTACCAGTATACGCTGCAGTCCGACAGCTCTGAGGCTCTCAATAGCTGGGCATCAAAGCTCCTCGCAGAACTCAGAAAGAACCCCATCCTGACCGATCTGCAATCGGACCAGCAGCTTGGCGGATTGAAGAGCAGCGTGGTTGTGGACCGGCCCACAGCCGCTCGCTTCGAACTGACATCTAACGTCATCGATGCCACGCTCTACGATGCCTTTGGGCAGCGGCAGGTTTCGACGATCTACAAGGATGTCAACGAGTATCACGTCGTAATGGAGATCAATCCGCTGGATCTCGAAACCCCCGATAGTCTCAAACAGGTCTATGTCAGCACCTCCGGTGAGACCGCCAGTGGTTCTTCCAGCACCAATTTTGTCAGTGGTACGGCAACTTCAAACGGCAGGACCTCGTCCAACAGCACGTCCTCCTCCTCCTCTGCATCAAAGAACGCATCGACGAATGCGATCGCCAGCGACACCACCAGCGCTTCCAGTGGAAGCGCCGTCTCGACATCGTCGGAGACGATGATTCCTCTGGCCGCATTCTCCCACTTTCTGGAGAGAACTGTGTCTGTCCAAGTCAACCATCAGGACGGCTTTGCCGCTGCGACGCTCTCCTTTAACCTTACCTCGGGTCATTCTCTTGACCAGGCTGTCGTGGCAATCGCGCAGGCAGAGCAGGCAATCCAGATGCCATCGACGGTTCAAGGTGGCTTTGCGGGAACCGCGGGCAGCCTCCAAGCCACGCTTATAAGCGAAATGCTGCTGGTCGTGGGTGCGTTGCTTGCGGTCTACATGGTGTTAGGAATTCTCTACGAGAGTTGGGTCCACCCTCTCACCATTCTCTCAACGCTTCCTTCGGCCGGTGTCGGGGCCGTCCTTGCCATGCTAATCACCGGCACTGAATTCACCGTGATCGCGATGATCGGCGTGATCCTGCTCATCGGAATTGTAAAGAAAAATGCCATTATGATGGTCGACTTCGCGCTCGCGGCCGAGCGGAAGGAGGGGCTGCGATCCGAGGACGCGATTCTTCAGGCATGCCGCCTTCGGTTCCGACCAATTATGATGACCACTTTTGCAGCCATCCTTGGTGCCGTGCCACTTGCCATTGATACGGGTGTAGGCGCCGAGTTGCGTCGTCCTCTCGGGATCACCATCATCGGTGGTCTGCTCGTCAGCCAAGTGCTGACCCTCTACACTACGCCAGTTGTCTATGTACTGCTGGATCGGCTGCGTTTCCGCCGCGGGTCGCGCCAACCCTCCGCATTGCCGGGAGCCGCATAATGAACGTCGCGCGCTCGTGGATTTGCCTGGTTTTGCTGGCCGGATGTACCGTGGGCCCCGACTATCATCGCCCGTCGGCCCCGACGTCTTCTGTCTACAAAGAGCTTCTGGGATGGACGCCAGCCCATCCGTCCGACGACATCAATCGGGGGACGTGGTGGCGCATCTACGACGATCCCCTCCTTGACCAGCTAGAGGGTGAGATCGACGTTGGCAACCAAAACCTGCGCGCCTACGAGGCGGCCTATCGGGAGGCCCGTGCTACCGTCGATGAGGCACGGGCGAACTACTTCCCTACCCTTTCCGCCACCGCATCAGGCGAGCGAGAGCAGGCGAGCGGACTTGCTTCAACGACCAAAACAGGGGAGGGGACGCTCAGTTGGGATGTTGACCTCTGGGGTAAGGTCCGCCGCCAGGTGGAGAGCGACACGGCCAGTGCCCAAGCCAGCGTCGCCGAACTTGCCTCGATCCGCCTCTCAGCCCAGGCAGATTTGGCGACTGACTATTTCGAACTTCGTTATCAAGATTCGCTCACGCAACTGCTGTCGGATACGGTGCGGGCTTATCAGCGGTCATTGACGATCACCCAGAACCAATACACGGCGGGTGTAGCCGCACGGTCGGACGTCATCACAGCACAAACGCAACTGCAGACCACAGAGGCCAGTCTTGTGGGCACTGGGGTCTTGCGGGTGCAGTATGAGCATGCCGTCGCGCTCCTAATCGGTAAGCCACCAGCCGAGCTCTCGATCCCCACGGGCTTGTTGACGACCACGGTTCCTGTAGTGCCTGTCGAGGTTCCCGCTGTGCTGCTGCAGCGCCGCCCCGATATCGCGGAAGTCGAGCGGAAGATGCAGCAGCAAAACGCGCTGATCGGCGTTGAAACGGCCGCCTTCTATCCTGATATCAGCTTGTCAGCGGCCTTGGGTTCTTCAGGCGCGGCAGGCGGGTTGTTCAGTGTATCGAACGAATTGTGGTCAATTGCCGCTAGCGGCACGGAGACCTTGTTTGAGGGCGGTGCTCGCAGCGCGGCGGTCGATGCGGCCCTCGCGACCTATGATCAGGCCGTCGCAAATTATCGCGAAACGGTTCTCGCCGCCTTCCAGGATGTCGAGGATGAGCTCTCGGGCCAGCGTATTCTAGCCAACGAGGCCACCACTGAGGCGGCCGCTGTCGCATCGGCTCGCGACGCGGTTCGGATTGCTCTCAACGAATACCGGGCGGGGACCGAGACTTACACGACGGTCGTGACCGCCCAGGCGACAGCACTTTCCGACGAAGAAAGCGCGTTGGAGGTCATGGAAAGCCGCATGACAACCAATGTCTCTCTTGTGCGCGCGCTGGGCGGTGGGTGGACGAGCAGGATGTTTTCGTCGCTTTATCAAAATGGCAGTCTGGACGGGTCGAGCCGCTGATCGCGGGATTCTGGGCACGGACCTAGCAATCAATGGCATCGTGGGGGGCATCGGAGACCAAGATCCGTATTGTCTTTCTGTGGAGCCGTTATTGATAGCATCCTTAGTGGCAGGCGAGCCGCGCGCTTTTGATAACGGCTATCTCTTTACCGCCATGGCTGCTGAGCGAGCGTCGCGTGGTCCGCGAGTCTGATGACAAGCAGCCCATCAGATACGGTCCACGATGGCGGCGAGGATGTAACCGCCGCTACGGACTGTCTTTATGATTTGTCCCTGCTCACCAGGGTGGTTCAATTTGCGTCGCAAGCGACTCACTGCCACATCGACCGCGCGATCGACCAGCGTCGTTTCGTCCCTGCGAGACAGAGGATGCAACATATCCCGTGTAACAAGACGGTTCGGGTGCTCCAGGAATGCTAATAGGAGATCGTATTCACCTCTCGTTATCGGCACGCCAATGCCATCCGGATTCAGAAGCCGTCGCTGGCTCCGCTCGAGTATCCAACCCGCGAACCGCAGCGGCTGCTCTGTGCGGTTGCCCCCAGTTACGTTTTTCTGCCTCTCGCTAGCGCGGCGCAGGACTGCACAGATGCGCGCCAACAACTCGCGCGGATTGAACGGCTTGACGATATAGTCATCTGCGCCGAGTTCCAAGCCGGCAATGCGGTCCGCATCATCACCCATGGCGCTTACAATGACGATCGGCACATCCTGCTGATCTCGTAGCCACCGGGCAATCTCCAAGCCGTTTTCGCCGGGAAGCATAAGATCGAGCACGACGAGGTGAAATGCACCATATGTCCAGGCATACCGCGCTTCGCGCCCGTCCCGGACCGCAGTCACTCGGAAACCGTTCTTCTCCATAAATCGAGAGAGTAGAGTTCGAATTTCCTGGTTATCATCGACTACCAAAAGATGCGGGCGCAGTTCCATAAAAGAATTATACGTCAAAGCTTTACTCGTAGGGCAGCTGTTTTGCATCTTGTTGCAGTTTGTAGCGCGAAGGCCGCTCTCATCTAGAGAGAGCGGCAAACGAACTTACGCGCTAGAAGCCTAGTAGCTCTTGTTTCAGGCGCGTGGTCGCGGGATGGAGTCCGATAAAGGATGCGAGCATTGCTTCGCTGAACACCAGGTCCGGGACGCGTCCGATCAAATGACCATCGTCAAACGCTGTGAGTCCATCGTGGCCAAAGAGAAGGGTAACATCTTCGCCGGAGTGGATTGGCTGCAAAGCCGCGAGAAAGCGAGCTACGGTATCCGGTGACAACTTGCACGGCGATGCGCAGTTCTCCAGAAGGCCCGTGCGCCACGCATTACGAGCATCAGAGACGTCGACGTCATGCAAAAAATGGATCTGCAGCATCTTTCGCTCGGAAGATCGTAAAATCTCATTCGCGTCATGGCTTGGTGTCTGCAGATAAAGACCTGCCACATAGATGTGAACACCAAGGATCGAATATGTCCGCAATCCGATGCCATTTAGGACGAGCTGCGTGCCTTCGATGCTGCTGGAATCCGACATGCTGACACCTGCCATCTCCGCCGCCCGCGTCATTGACGAATTAGAAAAGAAGAAAGTCATAGCTATTATTGTTGCAAGAACACGCCGGCGGCGTTGGACGCGCATATCCGATCGAGGTATCCAACCTTCTGTCCACGTCATGGAACCGATCCTGCCATTTCCGTCGATCGACAACATTTTTCTTCTATAGTCGTCAAACCTCATCCGAATTCCTCAAACTCCAGGTTGCCGCGGCTCTTAGCTTATGCTCCGACCGAGCAGCCTTGTCACGGTGATCGCCGTAGCGCGTCGCAGGTGTTGCTCATCAATCTCTTCAGTCTTTGCACACCAGTCAGTCATGGGTTTCTCTTTCGCAACCCGACATGACATCCTATCTAAGGCGGCGCATCATTATCTGGTCGACAACCGTGCATCGCAGATCTCCACGCGGAGCGTATGAGCAGAAACGACATGGCAATCGAGAATACGATGGATAGACGCTTTATACCCGGCCTCGCATTACTCTTGGTTCTTCATCTTCTGTCCGCATGCTGTAGCGACCCGTGCGGGTGGAAGTCTTGCCAAGCATCGAATAGAAATAGCTATGACGGAGGCTACGGAAACTCAGGTGGATTTGATCGAGGCTTTGGGGGGCAGTAGTCGACGAGTTATACAGCCGTCGGCAATCGTCGGAACGAACACATGCCAGTATCACCTGTCGTGGGTCGCCCGGCTTTATCTCACATGTCTTCATTTGATCTTATGCCCTTACAAAGCGTAATCGTTGGGACATAGCCGTGTAACCACCTTTGTATACAAAGGCGAAACTACGATCGATAGAAAGCGTCGCGGGGGCATAGTATGATAGTACTGAAGCTTTCCAGGGCATCTGTTGCGCTCGCGGCGGTCGCCTTCAATCTCTATCCGCAGAGGGCGTTCGGAAAACGGCAGTCGCGGACATCCCTAACCAGATATGCTTGCGGGGAAACCGGAACCTTCTATTCCCTCCGTTGTCAGGCAGTGGCGACTTACTTTCGAGCACATTGGAGCATTCGGGTGGGGATGTTGAGGATCCTCAAGTCTAACAAAGTGCGTCCGGATCTCATCGAAGATGCTGTTGCTTCGGGTTTCGCTGCGTTCGCGGCGGGAGAAGTGCGGTGTCCGTTTGTGGAGAAAGCTCTTGCTGACGCATGGTGGGCCGGATACCGATGTGCAGATCAGCTTGATGCGGCTATTTGGTAAACGGCTCTGCTGGAGCTGGACTTAGAGGGTGTTATGAACCTGCGGCGATAGCGGCTGCTTGTCTGAGCATGAGACAAGCAAAGGCCACGATGTGCGGGCTGGCAAGTATTGTGGCGTATCGCTCATAATCCTTGACGAGCCTCCGGCAGCGCGTTGCCCAGGCGAATGAGCGCTCCACGACCCAGCGTCGTGGCAATAGGACGAAACCGCGCTTGGCCTCGGAGAGCTTGATCACCTCCAATGCCATGCTTCTGCCTGCGCCGCGGCTGCAGGCTTGGGTCCGGTGTAGCCCTGGTCAACGTAAGCCAGTTCGACGGTTTGCCCCGTCGCTTCCTGCACGGGCTGAGCCAAACGACCGACTTCGGCACGGTCATCGACGTTGGCAGGCGTCACGTGCGACGCCAGCATGTGGCCCAGCGTATCAACGGCCAGATGCAGCTTGGAGCCCTTCTTGCGCTTGGCGCCGTCATAGGCTGCCCGCGTTCCGCTCTCCGGCGTCGACCGCAGCGTGCGGCTGTCAAAGATCGCCGCTGTCGGCTTGGTATTGCGCCCGGCCGCCATCCGCAGCACAGCGCGGAGATCCTGCGCCAACGCCTCGAAGCATTCCGCCGCCATCCAACGCTGCGTCTGCTGATAGACTGCCGCCCATGGTGGCAGGTCATTCGGCATGGCGCGCCAGGCGATCCCGTAGCGGATCAGATAGCGCAGGCCGTTGAATAACTCCCGCAGGGAATGCTGACGTTGGGCGGCATCCTCCCGCATCAGCGCCAGGTAGGGAGCAACGAGGCTCCACTCCTCATCAGAAACGTCAGAGGGATACGGCTTGCGAGCGGGCGTCATCCATCATGACTGCACCAGACCCGCTCAAAAGTACATAACACCCTCTAGAAAGTCCAGGGTTCCATACGTAACCGAAGTTCCTTTGCGAGAGTCTGGGCGGTTGTTCCGTCAGACATTTCAATCGTTAGCTACATCATCATCGGAGTGACAACCGAGAGCGCACCGATATCTTCTTCGAGATGTTCGACCTGACTGCGCTGCGGTCTTCTAGCCGTCAATCGGACATCGTCTCGAACCGTGAGACGGCGTGATCCGACACGGTCACGCTGCCGGGAGCCACAAATGCACTTGGGCTGTCGGATTCTCCAAGGCATCGATAGTCGTATCCTGCCACTGCGGCTCGCCGTCGGATGACATCCGCGATGGCCGTCTCGGTCATTGGAGCGGTCGCCAAGAGATTACCGGCAAGTTGACGGAAGACCGCTCCGCTCTGTATGTCCGCTCGGGCCAGCCAGGTGTTGAGAAGGCTGACAGGGCGAATGTGTGTACCTTCCGTAAGAATGATAGTGGACTTTCTAGGTGTCACATGCGCTCCGCTGCGGCCAAAGCAGATTCGGATTTCATCTGAGCCACGCGTAATATGCTCAACACAGAGTCGTGCGAGTTCCGAACGCCGGAAAGCTCCAGCGATACGCATGGCTAGCATCGCCCGATCCCGCACGTCCTCACAGGACACCCCCGATATCGACTGTAGAATGGCTTGGAAGGCTTTAGTCGTGGATTGTCGGCAACGGTCACGAGTTCGGTGGCTTCTTATCTCAGCTAACGCGTTGTCGATGACGTACCCCTCATCGTGTGTCCGGGGCAATGGCGCATTGTGAACGCGGTGCATGTAACCGATCGCCGCGAGGCGGCGGCTGACGGTCATTATGGCGAACCCTTGCATCGACTCTCCAAGGAGAAACTGTGCGATCACCTGGGGATGAGCTCCTATCGAGGTCTTTCCGTGCGTTTGACACCACGATACGAAGCGCGACCAGTCATAGGCGTAGGCTTGCTCAGTCAAAGGAGCGATTGCCGACTGTGTATGCCCATCAGAACATTTCAAGAGAGACATAGAGCTACTATCCGTTAGCCGGCGCGCCACTTGGATCTCCGCCATAGGTTGAAATTCTTGCTCGAGGTCCCGTGGCAACCATTCTTTTGACAACAACCGCTCCTATCGTGTGGGTGTGACCATCTTGCTTACAACGACTATCTCTTAGGTTGCGAGATGGTCGTCGCTGATACAGAAGCGCCTTCAGATGCATTGCCGGTGCCGAGGACTCCTCAAAAGGTCGTAATCGGCTGCTAGCATTGCGTGGGGCAACCACCCACACAATCGAATTCGTGTGACATTAAATGTCATTGCAGTAACCAACAGTTTAGAGTTCTAGTGCGCCAAATAAAAAAACGAAAAGTTATCGAATTAAGGCGAGGCAACATGTTGCAAATAAAACACACAGCCACAGTGTAGCGCATACACAACAATAGCTAAAAACGATCCTCGTAGAGGGAATTCCCTATTGTTGATAGGCAATTTTCGGCGTTATTCCTCTGCGGTAATGTGAACCGCAGCCATACAGCAGTGAGGAATCGAAATGAGGAATATTCTATTAGCGACGACAGCAATGTTGGCCGCTTCTATTGGTCTCGTGATGAGCGCTGAAGCCCAGACCACCACATCCACCGCCGCACCTGGGAGCGTGATCGTGCGCCTTAATGGCCGTGTCAACTGGTACGCGGGCGTTGAGAGTTCGTCTCTCGATAGCATTGCAGGGACAAAGACCAGCACGACGTCATTCCTGAGTTACTTCCGCCTCTTCCCCGGCTTTGATGGGATAGCCGCCAACGGCTTGCACTATGGCGCAGCTGCAGAAATCCGCATTAACAGCGGCAGCAGCGCGAGTTCGGAGACCCTTTATGTACACCAGGCCTATGGATATCTTGGTCTTCCAAAGCTCGGCCAAGTGAGTTTCGGACAGGAGAATGGGCCTGTCGTCGTATTCGAGACGGGAACCTTTGAAGGTTTTAACGATGGCGGTTGGTGGGGCGATCTTCCCGGTATCGTTCCCACTAATGCCGAGGCGGTCTATCCATTTGTTGATAATGGGGGCCTCAGTCAAGAAACGGATAAAATCGTCTATCTATCTCCCACGTTTGGTGGATTTCAATTCGGTTTGGGTTACGAACCAAACCACACGGCAGAGAATGAGACCTCCGCCGATACGACCGTGACGACGGCAGTCTCAGGAGGAACTCCAAGGAATCTCATCGACTTTGGAGGACAGTACACCAAGACGTTCGGTGGCATAGGTATACAAATCGGTGCTGACTATCTGCATTCCGGCCAAGTTAGCGGCACGGGATCGCAATCAAAGAGTTATACGACGCCAAGCGGCTACCACGATTTAAGTATCATCTCAGGAGGCGCGACGGTTAGTGCCGCGGGCTTTACGGTCGGTGGGAACGCGGTCTACGGCGACTTCAATCAGGTGAGTGGTTACACGTTTGAGCTCGAGCCCAACGGAGGCCAGGCCGCAATCGGCGTGCTGGTGGGTGCTCAATACACTATGGGGCCGGTTGTCGTGGGCGCAAGTGTCTTCCGCTTCAACACGACAGGTGACCTCCCCGGCGGGATTGACGCCGCAGGCGGGACGATTAGCTCAGCCGGCCTGACGACGGGTCAGCAAGTCAATAATGGCCTAGCCGCAGGCGGGACTTACACCTTGGTTCCCGGTGTCAGTCTGTTTGTCGATTATGATTATGGCTGGCGTCATCAGGGTGGATACGATTTCGCGACGGGCGACGCGGGCGCGGATCACAACAATGTTCAATCGCAACTCTTTGGTGTTGGAACCCAGGTGCAATGGTAGCCAAAGAATAACAATGGATCCGCTACGGTTCGAAACGGGGGAAAGAGTGATCTTCCCTCGCATCGGTGTACACTGCCGATACGCTCCACAGGGAGCGGGAAGTTGAACGATGAGCAGGTGCTATAGAACTTTGCGCCGGCGTTCAACCGTAAGGCGGTTGCCTTGCTGGAAAGTAGCGGGCGGCTCTTGACTGACGCCCGTCGCAGGCAAATTGGGCATCTAGAGGGTGTTATGTACTTTTGAGCGGGTCTGGTGCAGTCATGATGGATGACGCCCGCTCGCAAGCCGTATCCCTCTGACGTTTCTGATGAGGAGTGGAGCCTCGTTGCTGGCCTTGCCACGTCCATCAGGCGCTCCGCGAATGTACGGCGAGTGCAGTGGCGATTCACGCAATGAAACCGCCGCGCAGCGACGCGTAGCGTCACCGGCCGACCCAGCCACGGCAGGTCGTGCAGCAGACGTCGATACGTGCTGTGAACGCGTCGCGACAGATTGCGGCAGACCGAGCATTCCGCCGATGCTGATCGAGGCACTACTTCAATTAAGACCCGATGAAGTGTCGAGACCACCCGGATCACCTTAAGCGAACGCGGAATGAAAGACAGCAAGGCGGAGGACACAGGGACGAGCACCATGGACATGAATCCATGTCTCTCCTTGATTCGCCCTAATAGTACAAGCCTGGGAGCACGGGAAGTGCGGGAGAACCATTCTTCGAACGGCGTTGACACCACCGCCGAGAGCATGGTCAGAAGAGGTGGCAACACAGTTAAAGCCGGCTCAGGCAGAGCTCGCGGCGCAAAAGCGAAAAGCTCCTCCACAACCTGTGCGACCTCCTGCCAGGAGCAGTGCGGCGAGAGGCAATCTGAATGTCAGCGCGCAGAGACGGCCGGCCGCCTAATTCCCGATGCGCAAGTGGGCCGCAATGTGATCAGCCGTCGGAAGCCGATGGCCCAGATGGAGCGGGCAAGCCGGTAAGGGTTCTCCGTGATGAGGGCGACTGCCCCTACCCATAGCTCTTGAAGATGGGGCTGCGCGGGAGGTGCCAACGCAATGGGCGTGCAGGAACAGCTCCTTCTCGATCTGGTCGGAGACGGCGTTCGCAAAAGCCAGCACCAACACTCGGACATAGATCGGGCCGATGCCGCGGATCATCCCCGAGTCGAGGTATTTCCAATTTTCTCCAGCGTCTTGGGCTAGGTGGTAGTGATGTGAGTCGCCTAGAATTGTAGCCCATGGTCGCGGTCGTTGACCCAGTTCCCGATAGTGCTAATGGACTTCCCGACGCTGATGGTCGCCGCGTTCCCCTTGACGACGACAAAATCGCGGGGGCCCCGCGACTTGACCCGAAGGACGTGACGTGACCCCCGTTTCTCATCCAGCCGTAACGAGAGTCCAGGCGTGATTGCTCTGCACCCAATCTTTGGAGCGGTCGAGGGTAGAGTTTCGGGCCTGTTTTCACGATGACGGGCTGGGTGCGCCATCGGGATTTTGCAGTGAGATCGGTGACCTGTTGCCAATCGCGCCGTGTGGGCGAACCTCATTGTAGTAACTGCGCCAAGCCTCCAACTTTTCCTGCGCGTCTGCAAGCGTCAGGAACCAGTGGGCGTTTAAACATTCTGCTCGTATGCTCTGCACCCAATCTTTGGAGCGGTCGAGGGTAGAGTTTCGGGCCTGTTTGCTCTGCACCCAATCTTTGGAGCGGTCGAGGGTAGAGTTTCGGGCCTGTTTTCACGATGACGGGCTGGGTGCGCCATCGGGATTTTGCAGTGAGATCGGTGACCTGTTGCCAATCGCGCCGTGTGGGCGAACCTCATTGTAGTAACTGCGCCAAGCCTCCAACTTTTCCTGCGCGTCTGCAAGCGTCAGGAACCAGTGGGCGTTTAAACATTCTGCTCGTAAGCGGCCGTTAAAGGCCTGCTCTGCACCCAATCTTTGGAGCGGTCGAGGGTAGAGTTTCGGGCCTGTTTTCACGATGACGGGCTGGGTGCGCCATCGGGATTTTGCAGTGAGATCGGTGACCTGTTGCCAATCGCGCCGTGTGGGCGAACCTCATTGTAGTAACTGCGCCAAGCCTCCAACTTTTCCTGCGCGTCTGCAAGCGTCAGGAACCAGTGGGCGTTTAAACATTCTGCTCGTAAGCGGCCGTTAAAGGCCTCGATGAAGGCGTTGTCTGTCGGCTTGCCGGGCCGTGAGAAATCCAGCGTGACGCCGTTGGCATAGGCCCATAGGTCGAGGTCTCGGGAGATGAACTCGGACCCTTGGTCCACGCGGATCGTCTTGGGATAGCCCACCGCGGCGCAGGTCTGCTCAAGGGCGGCAACCACGTGCTCGGCCCGGTAGCTGAACCGTGGATCGACGATCGGCGAGAAGCGAGAGAACGTGTCGATCACCGTGAGCACCCTGATCTTCCTTCCGGTTGCCAACTGGTCGTGCACGAAGTCCATCGCCCAGGTCTCATTGGGTTGCGTGGCGGGTTGCCGGTCATCCCGGAGCTTTGCCTTGACCCGCCGCTTGGGCGTCTTATTGCGTAATTGAAGACCTAATTCATTGTAAATCCTATAAACCTTCTTGGCGTTCACTCGCCAGCCCTCTCGGCGGAGCATCACATGCACACGGCGGTAGCCGTACCGCACGCGGGTCGCACAAATGTCTTTGATCCTAGCCTCGATTCCGGCCTGGTCGTGCCGACGGGACTTGTAGTGGTAGGTGGAGGTATCAACTTCGAGAACCCGGCAGGCCCGCCGGATCGAGACATCCCACTCGCCACACATTCCGTCGACCAGCTTGCGCTTGCGAGCAGGCCCTAGAGTTTTCGGCGGATCACGTCCTGCAGCATCTCGCGATCCAGCGACAGGTCAGCCACCAGCTTCCGAAGCTTTGCGTTCTCGTCCTCAAGCAGCTTCAGCCGCCGCATCTCCGTCGGCAGCAGCCCATCGTATTTCTTCTTCCAGTTGAAGTAGGTCGCCTGACTGATCCCGGCCTTCCGGCAGATGTCCGTCACAGGGATCCCGTCGGCTCCCTGCTTCAGGATGAATGCCTTCTGCGCGTCCGAAAACTTCGATGCCTTCATCGTTCTCCGCTCCTCCCAGCCAGGGAAGAATGGCACGGAAAACTCTACCTAAAAACGATCCAGTTTGCGGGGAGCAGATCACGTAAGCGGCCGTTAAAGGCCTCGATGAAGGCGTTGTCTGTCGGCTTGTAAAACAGCGTGCAAAAGTTCCCAGATTCCAGGGGTAAACAGCGTCCAATAGTTTCCACCCTGGTCGTGCGATCATCCGGCATTTTTGCTGGGGAATCTGGGGTGCTGCTCATGGACTTGATTGCCGAGATCCGGCGCCGCCATCTGGTCCGCCACGAGAGCATCAGCTCGATCGCGCGGGACCTTAAGCTGTGCCGGCAGACCGTCCGCCGGCATTGCCGGACCGAAGCCCAGCCGTCCTACCAGCGCAGCCGGCAGCCAACGCCGATGCTGGGAGCGGTCCAGCAGACGCTGGAGACGTGGCTGCGGACCGAAGGGCTTCTCCCGAAAGCCCAGCGCCGCACGGCCCAGCGGCTATTCGAAGGTTTGCAGGCGGAGGGCTACCGCGGCGCCTACGACAGCGTGCAACGTTTCGTGCGGCGCTGGAAGGCGGACAAGTCGGGCCCGGCGCTGGCGCACGCCTTTATCCCGCTGGCCTTCGCACCCGGCGAGGTGTGCCAGTTCGACTGGAGCCATGAGCATGTCGAACTCGGCGGCGTCATGCAGACCATCAAGGTTGCGCATTTCCGGCTGACCTTCAGCCGGCAGATGTTCGTGGTGGCCTACCCACGCGAGACCCAGGAGATGGTCTTCGACGCGCATAACCGCGCTTTCGCCTTCTTCGGCGGGGTGCCCCAGCGCATGGTCTACGACAACCTCAAGTCCGTTGTGGAGACGATATTTACCGGCAAGGAGCGGCAGTTCAATCGGCGCTTCATGGTGCTGGCCAACCACTATCTGTTTGAGCCCGTCGCCTGTACCCCCGCCTCTGGATGGGAGAAGGGGCAGGTCGAGAACCAGGTTGGCAACATCCGCGAATGGCTATTCACGCCGCTGGCCCGTTTTATCAGCTTCGATGCGCTGAACGTCTGGCTGGCCACGCGCTGCCGGGAGCTGGCGCAGCGCAAACACCCGGTAACGCCGGAGCGCTCGATTGCCGCGTGCTTTGCCGAGGAGCAGCCGTCGCTGCGGCAGATCACCGCGACATTCGACGGCTATGTCGAACATATGCTGCGCGTGTCGAGCACCTGCCTGGTGGCGGTGGATCGCAACCGATACAGCGTGCCAGCCGCCTTCGCCGGCCGCGCTGTCTCGGTGCGCACCTCAGCCGCCGGCGTGCGCATCGTGGCCGACGGCGCAATCGTCGCCGACCATGCCCGGCGGTATGGGCGTGATCAACTGATCTGCGATCCGTGGCATTATCTGCCGATCCTGGAACGCAAACCTGGCGCATTGCGCAACGGTGTGCCGTTCCAGCAATGGGATTTGCCCACGCCCATCCGGCTGGTGCGCGACCGCATTCTCAAGCAGCCGAAAGGCGATCGTGCTTTTGTCGAGTTGCTGATGATGGCACGCGAGTTCGGCCTGGAGCCGCTGCAGGTCGCCTGCGAATTGGTATTGGACGGCAATGTCATCACTGCCGCCGTGGTGCTGAACGAGATGCGCCGGCTTGTCGCACCCAGCACGCCCGCCATGCTGAACGTGCCCGACATGCTGAAGCTCCAAACCGAGCCGCGCGCCGATTGCGGCCGCTACGACCACCTGCGCGAGGTGAGCCATGTCATCCACTGATCTTGCTGTTAAGCCTCTTGCCTTGGTTGCTTCCGGCGTAGACCGCCTCGGCCAACTCAGTGCGCTACATCTCTACGGCATGGCTACCGCCTGGAGCGAGTTGCTGGCGGAAGGCCCACGTCGGCCGATGCAGCCCGAGGCATGGCTGGACCGGTTAATCGAAGCCGAGCTTGCCGATCGCCAGGTCCGCAGCCTGCGCTACCAGCTCAAGGCCGCGCGCTTCCCTGTTCATCGCGACCTGACCGGTATCGAATGGGCCGAAACCCCATTGCCGCAGGCGCAAATCGAACAACTGGCGACCGCCGCCTTCATGGCAACCGCGCACAATCTGATCCTGGTCGGCGGCACCGGCACCGGAAAGACCCACATCGCGACGGCGCTGGGTGTCGCTGCCATCCACCAGGGCAAACGCGTGCGCTTCTACAACGCCGTCGACCTGGTCAACCAGCTGGAGCGGGAGAAACAGCAGGGACGCGCCGGCAATCTCGCCCGTCAGCTGGTGCAGACCGACGCCGTGATCATCGACGAACTCGGCTATCTGCCGTTCCCAGCCTCGGGCGGCGCTCTGCTGTTCCACCTGATCAGCCAGCTCTACGAAAAGACCTCGCTGATCTTCACAACCAACCTCTCTTTTGCCGAATGGGTGGGTGTCTTCGGTGACCCAAAGATGACAACCGCACTGCTGGACCGGGTCACCCACCACTGCGACATCCTGGAGACCGGCAACGACTCGTTCCGCTTCAAGCAGCGAAAGAAACAGCCGAAAAACAGCTGAGAAAGTGGAAACTTTTGGACGCTGTTGCCTGGTAACTATTCAACGCTGATTGACACCCGGCGACGCTGCGCGCCTACAAAGCCGATCAGGCTAACTTCAAGGCATGGTGCATAGAGCGCAAGCTCGATCCCATGCCATCCACGGCCGAGGTCGTCGGCGCCTATCTGGCGGATGCCGGGCGCGGCTATGCGCTGTCCACGCTAAGACGGCGGGTCGCCGCCATTGCCCGAGCCCATCGCATCGCCAAGCAGCCGCTCGACACGCGCCACCCTGCCATCCGTGAGACCTTACGCGGGCATTGCCCGCACCCATGGTGAGCCCCCTCGCCGCTCCGCCGCCATCACTACGGCAGAGATCAAGCGTCTGCTCCGTGTCTGCAGCGACGATATGGCGGGCACCCGGGATCAGGCCCTCTTCCTCGTCTGTTTCGCCGGCGCCTTGCGCCGCTCTGAGCTCGTCGGCCTCGATGTCGAGCATATCAACCGGACCGACGATGGCCTGCGCCTGCTCATCACGCGTTCCAAGACCGACAAGGAGGGCGCCGGGGCCGAGATCGGGCTATCGCGCGGTCGTGCCATGGCCACCTGTCCCGTGACAGCGCTGGAGCGCTGGCTTGAGCAGGCCAAGATCACTGCCGGTCCGATTTTTCGAAAGGTCGATCGTTGGGGGAAGGTCCATAGCAGTCGCCTCGATCCCGATGCCGTGCGCCAGATTCTCAAAAAACGTGCCCTGGAGGCGAAGATCACGGGAACGATCTGGGAGCCAATCACGCCCCACGGCATGCGAGCCGGTTTTGTGACGACCGCCTACAAGAATGGCGTCCCCGATGAAGAAATTATGGGTCACACGCGTCATCGAAGTCTGACGACGATGAGAGGCTATATCCGACGATCGAAGCTCAATACATCTAGCCCGGCCGGCAAGCTTGGCTTGTAATGGCTGCACAGGCTGACCAACACCAGATACTTGGCCGCCCTACGGAGACCCTAGCACCTCAACGTGCCCCGCGCCTCCAATATCGTCCCGGAAACGATCAAGTGCGCTGATAGGAACATCACGCACCAAGAAAACGGCGCCGTTCGGAATGGTCGTCAACCAGATACTGGGGAGCGCGATGCAACGCGGATTGCCCGACATAAATCGTACTCCACGACCGGGACGCGCTCCCCGCCGGCTCCTCAGAGACGCCGCGATCTCGCGCCCGACGAGGTAGATGGGCTGTTCAGCGGCCTCAAACACACGTCGATACGGGACTTGCTCATCGACGGTTACCTTAATCTCAACGGTGTCTTCAAAAGCGGCGCGCGTCCCGTCGACACCCCAGATATCGAGACAAAGGGCACGAAGCGCCTCCTCCTGCGAGTGAGGAAAACTCCACCCGATACCGGCACCCAACCACAGGCCGCCTATCTGCTTTGACCGGTGCGGCAGCACCGGATGATATGGAGCCTGCAGTTCAAGGCGGTCTGAAACTTGAATGACAACCATCGGCGTCTCCCGGAGCAGGCAGAATCGTACGCCCTTCCGAATCGCTAAGCCAACGCGAAGTGTCGTCGACGCCATGAATTTATTGAATCAGAAAAGGGGGAGAGATCAGTTTTTTGAATCCAAGGCTTCTCGTTGCGGTCGGCAATTGCCGACGGTACCGGTCATCCGCGCTCTGACGCGCGAAGCCTATGCCAAATGGATTCTGGCCTTAGGGCGCGAGCTCAAACCGATGACCGCTGATTATAATGACATCGCAAGGAAGATCGCATTGATCTGCTGCACGTTGATTCGTAGTTAGCAGCTCATCGAGATGATCGGAGAGGGCGACCACCTCCTCACCAAGAATCTTTCGGTGACCCCAGCTTTTCAAAATCGAGGCTTAGGTCGGAAGCTTTTGGCGCATGCCGAGCAAGTCGTTGTATCGTTGGAGTAACCTCATTAAGCTTTATACAAACAAGTTTTTCACCGATAACCTACGGCTGTATCTCAGGGTTGGTTACGGAGTTGATCGGGAGCGGGCGTTCTTGGCGGGATCACCGTTACATGAGCAAGGCCGCTTCAACGCGCTGAGTGGTCTAAATGTATATTGATCTCGGTTCGAATTCGATCGTCGCGGATCTCACTATAAGCGCGACCCGCTGGAGATTAAATCCATTAGCCTTGCTGACGAAGTCCAAAGCGCGGCACGCCATCCTACTTCGAGGGCCGCGTCAACATTCGCGACTGAATCGTCTATCAGAAACATGTCCTCGGGAGTCAGTCCGACCCGTTTTTCCACTTTGTAGAAGAAGTCATGGGTCGGCTTTCTACACCCCATCGCGGCCGAGTAATGGCATCCGTCAACGTAGCTGGCGAGTTTCAGGTTTCTGATGAGATAGGCCATGCGCTCATGCTCTTGGTTTGTCGTCAGGTGGATCTCGATCCCCATCGCTCTGAGTTCGACCAACTCATGCAGCAAATTTGCACTCACCTGCGCGTCGTTCTCAAACCAGTAGTTTAGTAAACGGTCTATTGTCAGTGTGGGTGCGCACTCAGCCAGAATGGGCCTAAGTGTTTGGCGGAGTTCAGCCTGACCCGTCACGATTTTATCCCAATAAGGAATGAAGAATTTCTCGTGTAATAGGGAATATTCTATACCAAGGTCTTCATGGATCGAGCTTCCCCAATGCTCACCTGACAAAGATTTCCCGGTCACCAATACGCCGTCCACATCAAGCATAAGCGCTCTGATCATGAAAGTCCCTTTTGCGTCGGCTCGCGCTGCGGCTACGTCGTTTCTATCGCTCCCGCTCTGGGCGGCCGTCGCGGACGTGCCGAATGATCCGCGAGCTGTCTTTCTGCCGCTGCTCCTTCGCCAATTCGGCTTGTGCCAGCCGCTGCCGTTCACGCTCGGCTTTGTCCTGATTCAGTTGGGCTTGGCCCGCCTCACGCTGCGTGACGATGGCCCCTTGAGCCTCTTTCGCAGAGAGGACAGACGTGATGCTCTCCTTGAAAGCTTGGCGCTCGCGCGCTTCCCGAACCTTGCGCCGCAGCGCGTCTTCCTGCTCCCAACTCATGGCCAAGGCTTCCTTCTTCGATTGCCCACCAGCCTGTCGAGACAGACGGCGGCAAGCAGCACCACCACGAAGGCGGCACCACTCATGGCCAAGCCATAAGGCTCTCCTCCACGTGTCCCATTTCCTAACGCTCCATACCCCGATCAAGATCCTTGCCGCGGCTGAGCGTCCGCCCGCGTGCCTGTTCCTGAGCCTTCTCGCGTTGCGCTTGCATTTTCTCCTGCTGCACCTCGCGCGCAAGGGCCGCGCGCTCCTGCAATTGCGCCAGCTTGGCTTCCGCCTGGGGTCGGACCGTCTCCAGCGCCTCGGCCTCCTCGCGTTCCGCAGCCGGCAGCGCCTTCACCCGCTCGTCTCGCTTCTGTTCCTCAAGGGCCAGGCGGTGCGCGGCGGATTGCTCGTCGCGCTCGTGTCGGCTCATCGCGTCATCAACCCGCACCCCGGTCCGATGGCCGTATTGGGCCAAGGTCCCCATCGCCTTCCACCGCGCGTCCCCCTGGTCCGTGGCGTAATCCCGCTGCCTCCCATAAGTCTCGATTGCACTCTCGGAGTAGGCGATCCCCTTCCGTATCTCCTCGAGGCGATCGGCAGCGGCGGCATAGGCGGGCGACACCAGCCGTGCCGCGTCGGCGACCGTCATGTCGCGGGGGGCGACCGCATCCCGGTCGCGCGTTCGATCTGCCTCCATGGCCCGGCTGAGGCTCAAACCGTCCAGCTTCCGCAGGTCGCGGCGTAGAGCCTCCCGACGCGCCTCTTCGGGCGTTTCCAGGGCAGCGGGTTGTGTTGGCGCGTGCGCGCTTTCTGCCGCCTCCTGTGCCCGCGCGCGGGCCAACTCCACCTTCGCGCGCAGACTGTCCGCCGCACGGTCCGCGCGCATACCTGACGGGTCGGGTCCGCCTTCGGCAGCAGGATGATCCCGCTCCTCTGCCAGACGCCCCTGTGCTGACTGATCCTGAGTTGGGTGCCCCTGAACCGGGCGTCCCTGAGCCGGGTGCCCCTCTCCCGCCCGCGCCGCCGTCGTGGATGCCGCATCAAGGTCGCGCGTATCGGCTGAGCGCCGCTCGGCCGGGTGTCCCTGAGCGAGACGCCCGTCAGTGGATCGCGTCTCTGCCGGACGCTCCTGCACGACCTCCGACACCACGATCTCGCTCCGCGGCACGAGACCCCGCCGCTCGGCGTAATCGAGCGTCGTCTCCTTGGCGTTGGACCGGCTCAGCCGCTCCGTGAGCGCTGCCAGGTCGCGGAACTCATCCCGCCCGGTATAGAGTGTGACCGCTGCCCGGTGCCGTGTCATGCCGACATAGGCAAGATGCCGGTCCATGCTCTCCGAGGCGAGAACGAAGGCCCGATCGACCGTCGCACCCTGCGACTTGTGGATGGTCGTGGCATAGCCGTGATCCACCGCGCGGTAGTGCTGCGCGTCGATCGTCACCACCCTCCCCGGCAGCCGTCCCTCGGCATCCAAACGCACCCGCAGAGCGCCCTCCTCCGCGCGTTCGACCGTGCCGAGCATGCCGTTCTTCACGCCGAGGGTCCTGTCGTTCTCGAGGAACACCAACCGGTCGCCGGCGGCGAACCGCCGCTCTCCGTCCGTCGTCAAAAACGCGACCTCATCCGTCAACGCGGCCTCTGCCTGTCGGGCCTCTCGGATATCGTCGTTGAGCGCCCGCACATCGGTGCGGCGATGCGCCAGCACGATCCGGCTGCTGTCGGGGTGTGCCGCCCGGTCCGCCATCACGTCGCGGACGATGGCAGCGCGCGCCTGGTCGCGATCCTCGGCGAAGCGCACCGCGCCATGGGCGTCATAAGCGGCCAGGCCCTCCGCCGTCCGGTTGCGACCAAAATCCACCGACGCTTGCCTCTGCCACGCCTCTCCCTGCCGGCGCACAGCCTCGAGCTCCGCAAAGCCGATGCGATCCGCGATCGCCCGGAACGCGGCCCCCGCATTGATCGGCTGCAACTGCTCGGGATCGCCCACCAGCACCAGCTTGGCACCGGCTTGATCGACCGCCGCCACGAAGCGCGCGAGCTGCGCCGAGGACACCATGCCGGCCTCGTCGATGACGAAGACATCACCCCTCTGGAGCACGTCATGGCCACGCTTCCAGCTCAACTCCCAGGAGGCCAGAGTGCGCGAGGGAATGCCGGAGGACTGCTCCAGGCCCTCGGCCGCCTTCCCCGCCAGGGCGGCGCCCTTGACGCGGCGCATGGTGCCATCGCCGTTCCATGCCTTTTGTGCCGCCGCCAGCATCGTGCTCTTGCCGGCGCCGGCCAGGCCGACGACGGCGGCGATGCGCTCGGGCCCCGTGACATGTCGCACGGCCTCCCGCTGTTCGTCAGAGAGGGTTCTGTGTGTCGCGAGGCTCGCCTCCGTCAGCGCGCGTTGCGCACCACGTCCAAGCATCCCGGCTTGCGGCGCCGCCATCCGGTCAGCCCTCTCGGCCATGTCGCGCTCGATCTGGAATTGCGCCTGGGTGGTGTAGCGCGCCAGCTGCACGACACGGCCTTTGGCGCCCCCCGCGTCTCGCTGCTCGGGTTGCAGCTCCAGCAGGGCCGGGCTCGCCATCACCCGCGCGAAGGCCATCTGGAATCGGTCAGGCTGATCGATATAGCGATGCAGCGCCCGCGCCACATCGTGCCGGTCGAAGACGCTCTTCTCATCCGTCAGGATCGACAAGACCTCCTCCGGCCGCTCCCGGATCCGGGCGGCGTTCCGTCGCGCGGCCTCGGCATCGATCCGCTTGCGTTCGACCGCCCCGCCGCGTCGGGTCACCCCCGTCGCATGCACACCGACATGCTGCGTCGGCTCGATCTCCAGGCCACGCTCCAAATGGCTGCGGTGATCGACCCGCACATCGAGGTTCGCTCGTGCCAGAGCGTGATTGACCTGCTCCTCCCAGTCTTGGCGGATCGCGCGGAGCTGCATCTGCGATGTCGGCCGGTCCTCCGACAGCAATCGCTTATTGTCCCATTCGAGCTGCGTCTTCTCGCCCAAGCCCCCAGGCGTCACCTGGCGCGTCGTCATCAGCAGATGCGCATGCCGGTTGCGCAGATCCTTGCCCTCATGCGGCTGATGGATCGCGACATCGACTGCGGCCCCGTAGCGGTCGGCCAGGCCCTGCGCGAACCCGCGCGTCAGGTCCAGACGCTGCGCATCGTCCAGCTCATGCGGCAGGGCCAGCACGAACTCACGCGCCGTGCGTGCATCGGACCGCTTCTCGGCGAACTCCGCAGCGTTCCACAGCGCGGCACGGTCCCGCACCCATTCCGGTAATGGCGACGGCAAGACCGATCCCATCGGTACCGATCCCGTCGGCGCTGATGCAGATTCCCCCGCCATTCCGCGCGGCAGTACGATCTCCGTATGATCGATGCCGCGCCGGCCGGTATAGGCATGCGTCACACCGTCGCGCTCGTTGGTGAGAGCCTCGCCGGCGCGATAAGCCGCTGCGGCGACAGCGCTGCGGCCCTGGGTGCGGCAGACCGGCTTCATGCTCAGGTGGTAGATCGCCATGCCGCACAACCATTACCAAGCACTGAGTTGCGACAGCAACTCGTAAGTGCGCCCTTAGCTCATTGTATTCGCTCGGGTATGTTGTCCTGGTGCCTTCAAAAACCCGTGAGGTTGCGCACGCAACGGTTGCAGATGATCGGGCGGCTGGCTTTGATCGGCTTACACGATCAAGGAGCATGCGTGTGGCTAAAATCACTGCCGACCAACTCGCCCGGCTGCAACAGAAGGCCGATCAGCATAACGCCAGGCTCCAAGCCGCCAAAGCCAGACTGCTCGAGACCGAACGTAAGCTCGACACCCGCCGCAAGATCATCGCCGGCGGTCTCCTCTTCGATGCGGCAGCCAAGGACAAGCAATGGGCAAAGCATCTGTCGGTGCTGCTCTCCCGCATCGATCGCCCCAATGACAAAGATCCCTTCGAGGGCTGGAGCATCGAGCAATACAAGGCCGAGGGTGGTAAGCTCGGTGCACGGAAGCAGGCAATGCTCGATGCCAATGGCGGCGATGAGGTGCGGCCTGCAGAGGTACCGCCTGCAGAGGCGCCGCCGGCTGAAGTGCAAGCGAGTGAGGTGCGAGCCGACGAGGAGGATGGTTTAACGCCAGAAGACGAAAGATCGACCGCGAGCGCCGCTGAGTGAGGGCCGGATGATGCGCGCTTCACTTGTCCTCGCCGTCTTTTTCCTGACGGCCTTTTCCGTCGCGTTTGGAGCAGCCCGCGCCGATAGTGTCGCGGACCTCGCCCGCCCCTCCTCCACCATCCCCGGATGTGTCAACGACTGGAACCCGCTCGATCACGTCACCCAGACCTGTGAGGGCAAAGCCGAGGCGCAGATCTGGCAGGAACGCGCCACGGCCATCAATACGGCGCGCGACGTCATCACCGACGCCTCGCGCGATCCCGATCATGCTGACCAGGCCGCCGTCCTCAATGCGCTGAGCACTCTGGCATCCGCTGCCGATGCCATCGCCGCCACCTATCATCCAAGTCCACGCGATCCGGATCCGTTTGCGGCGACGCTGGCCTGGATGCGTTTGCGGTTCCAAGCTTTCCAGTTGCCGATCCCGGCCAGCCTGGGCGACGGTTTCCGGGAGTTCTTCGGCATCCTCAAAAACCCGGCCCTTCTGCGCGTCGAGCGCAATACCGCCTACGACCGATCCGCCATTCTCGCCGGGGCCCTCAGCGAGGCGGTGACCGACAGTATCGACCAAATCGTGCAGGCGACCGACGCCGCCGTCCTGGCCGCCCATCAAGCGGCGGTCGTCGCCGCCCGTTCAGCAGAAGATGGCCACTACAATGCCGCGGCAGCCGGCTCTGCCATCCGGGCGGCGGCAGGGGTCGATCATGCCGCCCTGGCGGAGGGACAGATCCAGATCCTGGACGAGGTGCTCGCCCAGCATCCGGCGGAATCCGGTTACGCCGCCCGCACCGGCCGCAAGCTCGCCGCCATCCCCAAAGGGCTGCTCGGCCTGGTCGGTCTTTGCGTCTTCCTGGTGGTGATCAGCTTCAAGCAGCGCATGATTCGCTTTGGCCTGCGCAGCGCCGTAGAGGGCTCGCTGCTCTTCATGGCTGCCGCCATTGTCAGCTGGCTGCCCGTGGTCCTTCTCTTCGCGATCGGCGTCTTGCCCGGCGGCATTGTCCCGGGCCTGCTCTGGCTCGCCCTCTTCGGGGTGCTCTTCACCGGCGGCGCCCGTCTTCTGCCCGCACGTCTGCGCAGCGGATGGTTCTCCTTTCTCGGCCTCTTCGGCGGTGGCGATAGATCTGCCGGAAGCACCCATGGCACCGCCCGCTTCGGCGAAGCCCAGGACGCCATCGCGGCCGGGCATCTCGCCCCCGCCGCCCCTGCCGATGCTTTCGTTCTCGGCTGGCTGCGCGGGACGGGGCACCTTCCGGACGGACGATTCCGCCAGGGCGGTCACATCCTCACCTGCGCGCCGACCGGCGCCGGCAAGGGCATCGGCGCGGTCATGCCCAATCTGCTCGATTATCCCGGTTCCGCCTTCGTGCTCGACCTCAAGGGCGAGACCTATGCCGTCACCGCCCGCGCCCGCCGCGAGGCGGGGCAGGACGTCTTTCTGATCGATCCCTTCGGCATCACCGGGGCGCCACGGCACGCCATGAACTGGCTGGATGCGCTCGATCCGGAGGACCCCGATGTCGTGGCCCTCGCCGGGTCGCTCGCGGAGATGCTGGTGGTCTCCTCCGGCAGCGAGCACGACCCCCATTGGAACGACACCGCGCGCGAGCTGCTGCGTGGTCTGTTGATCTATATCGCGGGCCTTCCACCCGAGCGCCGCTCCATGAGCACGCTGCGCGAGATCGTCACTGCCGCCGAGGATGATTGGGCGGAGATTCTCGCCGATATGCTCGCCGACCCGGCGCGCGGTCAGCGCATCGTCGCGCGTGCCGCCACGGCCCATCTCAACCGCCCGGAGAAGGAACGTGGCTCTGTCCTCTCCACCCTCGTGCGCCACACCGCCTGGCTCGATGATCCCCGCCTGGCCGCCGCGTTCAATCGGAGCGATTTTGATCTCCGCGATCTCAAGCGCCGGCGGATGACGGTCTATCTGGCCGTGCCCCCCAACCGCCTCCGCGCCTGTCTCGGTTTTGTCCGCGGCTTCATCGGTCTCGCCCTCGACGCGATGACCGCTGTGCCGGGGCACTCCACCCAGGAGCAGCCGCGTCAGGGGCACCCGGCTCAGGGGCGCCCTTCAGAAGGACGCCCTGCAGAGGGACAGGTGGCACAAGGCAATCCGACTCAGAGCCACCTCGCACAAGGGACCCCATCTCATAACCAGCCGATGATGCGCGTGGCCTTCTTCCTCGACGAGTTCGGCCAGCTCGGGCGCATGGACAGTCTCGCCGATAACATCACTCTGCTCCGCGGCTACGGCGCCCAGTTCTGGCTCTTCGTGCAGGACCTCTCCCAGCTCAAGGCCGTCTATCCCCGCTGGCAGAGCTTCCTCGCCAATACCACCCAGCAATATTTTGGCACGGCGGATTACGACACCGCCCGCTACATCAGCGACGCCCTCGGCCAGTTCACCATCCGCTACCGGACCACCAGCCAGTCCTCCCAGACCGGCTTCAGCACCCGGCCCGGCGGCGGTTCGGCGGGGTCGGGCGAGCACCTCCAGGGGCGGTCGCTGCTGACGCCGGACGAGGTCATGCGTCTCGGACCCACCCGGCCGATCGTCATGATCTCCGGCGAGGCGCCCCACCTCCTCGACCGCATCGACTACCGCACCGACGCCCCCTATGCCGGCCGCTTCGATCCCAACCCCATGCACCAAGCCCAAGAAGCCGCTCAATGAGGGTCTACCTCGTCGCCCCCGTGCCTTTGGGCGCCTTGCTCGTCGGCTGGGCCATTGGATGGAGCCTTGGCCTCCTCATCCTCCTGGCCGCTGCCCTCTCTCTCGGCTTTGGGACCGCCTTCTGGTGGTGTTGGGACGCCTGGCAGGATCACCGCCGCCAGCGGGCGTTGATGGCCCCGTTGCGTGCTCATCATCGCTAACGGTCATTCAGACGAGAACAGGTACGAGGATAGAGTGGATCGTGATCCAACGAACGCGGAGCGCAATTCAACGGGTATGTCGCTTTTGCTATTTGGCCCGCCGGGCGATCTCGTGTCAGATGTCTAGATGTCTCAGATCCTCCAGCAATATGCGGCGCTGCCCGTCACAGGACGTGAAGGACGCTTCCAGGTCCTTTTGATCACCTCGCGCAGCACCGGTCGATGGATCATCCCCAAAGGTCATCCTGAAAAGAAGATGACGCCCTCATCGGTCGCGGCACTTGAGGCTTTGGAGGAAGCGGGCGTGTCCGGCACGATCGAAGACGTGCCCCTCGGACGTTATCAATCGACCAAGCGCCTGCCGTCAGGGCAGGTGGTACCATGTGACGTCACAGTGTTCCGCTTGGATGTTTCCCAGCATCATGCTTCTTGGAAGGAGGACACTGAGCGTAAGAGGCTCTGGGTGCCTCTCACCCAAGCAACGCGGTTCGTCGATGATGGAGGTCTCGGGGATTTCCTCGAAGAGCTGAGCGTGTTGGCGTCGACCCAACACGCGCTCATGGTGCAATCATCTTAAGCCGGCGCCCCAAACGGAACGCGCGGCAGTTGAGTTTGGACTTTACCAAGCCCTACAAGACGGCCTGCAAGACGCGCATGTATCCGCGCCGAATCACGATCTGCTGGCTCAGCAGGCAAGTCATAGATTGAAGATGACCTCATCACCGTCCAAATCGACCGCGACCGCTTCCACTGCCTCTGCGTCATCAACCCACGAGAACCGAAAGCCAATCATGACGATTGACGTACAACCAGCCATGCTCGTCTTGGTGACCAACGTCGTCTCGGCCTACGTCTCAGGAAATACCCTGCCCTCGGAAATGCTGCCGGATATGATCCGCGCCGTCCACACGACCTTCGTCAATCTTAGTCAGGACATGCCAACAGCCGTCGAAGCGCGTCCCGCACCTGCCGTTCCTATCAAGAAGTCGGTCTTCCCTGACTACATCATCTGTCTGGAGGACGGGCTGAAGCTGAGGATGCTCAGGCGGCATTTGCGGATCGCTTATGGCATGGCGCCGCATGAGTATCGCCAGCGCTGGAACCTGCCTGCCACCTACCCTATGGTGGCACCCAATTACTCGGTGCGGCGCTCCGATTTGGCGAAAACCAGCGGCCTGGGGACGAAAGGGCCGCACACCCAACAGGCTGTAACGGTGGCTGTTGCGCGTGCAGACATCGAGACCGTGGAGACCGAAGCCGCGGCGAGGCCGGAAGTGACAGTCTTCAAAGCCCATCAACGAGGTAGAAAGAAAGTCGTTCCCGCAGATTAAGCACCGGTGATGCACCCTGGCCGGCAATTCGCTAATGTGCTCCTGGTTGATCCGGCGCGTGTTTGGCGCCTCACCGCCGATCATCCAGAGAACGCGCAAGCACCTTATCTCCTATGGCGCACTCACGCATCCTGAGCCTTGGCCAGCTGCGTCTCTGCCCATCTCGTTAAACGCAACGAGGAGGTTATTCTGTTACGAGGCTGTGACCATCTTCCTCCCGCCGCACTGTAACCAAAAGCGATTCTTATACAGCGGCTCAAATTGGTGCGTGGAAAGCAATGAACGACGACTCGCTCTCGCTCCGCTTGCCTCACGACGTTATAGGCTCACGCGATCTTCTTTATCGCGCGCTCTTTAGAGTCGGCGGAGAAGCTCACGAGCAACGCAAGCCTTTCCGCAACAAGCCCTGGCCCATTGGGAGCTTAGAGCGCCAGCCTGGTCGGCCGGATGGGTTGCGGCTCAAATAAGAGCCCATGTTGCCGATCACACGACACCAAAGCTAGCAAATCTCGCCGGGTTGGGCTGCGGACAGGGTGCCTTTGACAAGAACCCTGTGCCCAGACCGCTCTGGGCCGACGACTTACGATCGCCAGTGGCGCCGCCGCAGCATGGTTACCATAGCCAAGAGCTAAGCGTAGTTGCGATCACAATGCGTTCTTTCGACGCTTGAAGAACGAAAATTGAATATGGCTCTTGCTCGCGCTTGTCACTAGGTGACCAGTTGATTACAAAAAGAACAACCGGGAAATCTACGTGAAAGCCAAGCCTCAGATACTCATTGTCGAAGACGAGGCGATCGTGGCTCTGCTCATAGAGGAGCATCTTATCGATCTTAGCTATGAGGTCGTGGGGATTGCTTCGACTGTTGCCACGGCACTTGCCGTCATACAGACGGGGCCTCGGCTCGACGGCGTGTTGCTTGATGTGTGGTTAAGGGACGGCCAAACGTTCACGGTGGCCGATGAGTTGCTGGCCCGACACGTGCCATTCGCCTTTATGACGGGATATGGTGCAGGCCTCATAAGGGATCGCCGTTTTGAGACCGTGCCTGTGCTCGCTAAGCCCTTCAAGCTTACCGAACTAGACATGCTTCTTTCCCAGCTTCTTCAGCGCGTCGATTAAGCGAGCCAGCGCTTCAAAGGGGAAAGTTTTTGCCTCGGCTCAATTCGAGGTAGGGATCTTGACCTATCGTCGCACGAGCGCGACGGCACTCCGTTCGCAAGCAGGTAATCGCGCGCGTCTCGTGGCGCCCTGCGCTAGCTCGAATACTGGAGCTTTGAAGTCGTCACGGGCGGCCTGACAAGACCGCCCAGGTGACTTGATTAGGTCTGTTGCGAAACCGCACAAAAGGCCGGCCGAATGCAAATCATGGTAAGTCGCGACGATGTGGCGCCTAATGCGCAGATCGGGTCACGTAACGGCCCCTAAGAGAGGACGCCCGTGGCCCCCGCCAAAAAGATTGTTCTACCTTTGACCAAGGTGGAATTACTGGTGCGCGTTGAGAAGCTTGAGCGAGCAAACGGCCGCCTCCGCGTCAAGAACAAAGAGCTTAACCGCGTCAACGAGGTGATGTACGAAAGGCTGGAAACGTTTGATGCCCAACTGTGACTTCAATCCTCGCATGCCGGGAGTTTCCAACGGAGCGGAACATCCCATATCCCTGTAAAAGGGAGCTATCGATGCCTCTTCATCATCACCGCAAGCGGTCGAAAAAAGATACCGCGGCCCTCTTGAACCTCTTTTTTGGCGAACCACCTCGCTGTTCGCCGAGGCCTGAGTGGCTCGGCGCGCCGGCAGCGGCGCATTGGCACCATATTGCTGATGAGGGATGTGGTTATGAGAAATTATGATTTTGCGCCCCTGTTCCGTTCGACCGTCGGTTTCGAGCGGCTCTTCGACATGCTTGACCAGGCCTCCGTGCGATCGGATTGGCCTCCCTACAACATCGAAAGAACCGGCGAGAGCCAGTATCGTGTCAGCATGGCGATCGCGGGTTTCGACCAAAACGAAATCGACGTGACCCAGCAGGGTAACACGCTCCTGGTGACGGGTCAGAAAAAGGCCACTCAGGGCACCAGCGAGATGTTGCATCAGGGCCTCGCCTTCCGAAACTTCCGCCAGACCTTGAGCCTTGCGGATCATGTGAAGGTGACGGCCGCCAACCTGGAGAACGGACTCCTGTCGATCGAACTCACCCGCGAGATTCCCGAGCAGCTGAAGCCTCGTCGGATAGAGATCAACGGAACCACGACGGCGATCTCCGCCCAGGACAATCGGCCTAAGCTGTCCGATGAGAACCCTGAGCGGCAGGTTAAGGTCGCTTAATCCAACCTCAGCGTGACTGTTGTCCAGCCTCCCGGTTCACCCCGGGAGGCGTGATAGCGGAGATAGGAGATGTCGCTACACACTGAACAAACCGAAGGATCCTACCGACCCGTGGGTACATCACAAGGCGCAGTTTGGACGCCGACCGTGCTTGCTCACCCGGACGAGATTCTTGGGAACCCGCATCTGAGCTTGGACGAGAAGCGCGCGGTATTGGCCTCGTGGTTATCGGACGCTCACGCGGTGCCTGACGCACCAGCCTGGCGTCAACGCGATGACGGTGCTTTCGTTAAAGTTGAAGACGTTTTGGAAGCACTGAAGTCGCTCGACAACCAAGGCTCTTCTGATCGAAAGCAGCCGTCGGGCTCGCAAAAACCGTCACCTTTTCGGTGGAGACGACGATCAAGACGTTGGATCGACAGCGCCATCCGCCGCAAGCAACGGGATGATGACGACGATGATCCCCCACCAACCCCCGTGACGTCTCGACTGCCGCCCCATTGCCCCTTCCCTGCGGGAAGCGTGGAACCGGTACTCATGGAATGGGCCGCCTAGCCTAAGGTCTGCGGTTTTCGCGAAAAAACTGCTGCTGCCGTCTGAAGCTGACGTTTGGGATAGGCTTATGACTAGGCGTAAGCCTATCCCCTCAGGGTTATGCCTGGTGTGATGGTCAAATAGGGGCCGCTCCACTTCTACGACCCGCCTCCGTGCCGATCTTATCTTTGGCGGCAGCGCACGTTTCAATGTTAAATGAAGCGTCAAGCCTACTGTGGCGCACCGATGTCGCTGACTGCAGGGGACGCAAATAAGACGGCCAGGCGCTCGATTTTGTCGGCTGTCTGAGGAACGCCAGCCTGCTTGAGGCTCCCAACGTAATCGGCAACCGACAGCGCAGGACTCACATAATGGTCGAAGTCGTTGCCCACGGCCTCGGCGAAAGCTGCCGGCGAAATGCTCTCCACGTCGAGCAGGAAATCATCCGGATGCACCACGTGGAGCCCATAGGGTGCCAGCGACGCCTCGGGAAAATCAGCGAGATTGAATGTAACGATACAACTCGCTTGGCAGATGATAGCAGCCGCCAGCACGTGCCTGTCGTCGGCGTCGGGTAGCTCCAATCCCTCGATTAGACCTTCGTAGCCCGTAACCAAGGCGTCGAGAACGGCACCATCCATAGCGTTCCGCGTCCGCTCCAGGCGTGAGGGATCAAGATCCGGACGGTTCTTGATGAGATTCTCGATCCATTCCCGATGGATATCCGCGCTCCACCGCGCACGGAACATCTTAGTCTGAGCCAGATGGAGGATGAGACTCCTTAGCCTAGTCCCGTAGAAAACATTGGCGTCGAAAAAGGCGGAGAAAGTCGAAATCACTAATCCAGCCCCAGGGCCCGCGCCTCCTCGATGATAACCGCTAGCTGCTTCTGGCGTTCTGTGGCGGAAGCCTTCTCGAAGTCACGCAGATCCGCAAACCGGACACGACGGTGCCGACCGACCTTTCGGTGCGGCAACGCGCCCTTCTCCACCAACCCGACGAGGAAAGGCCGAGACACATTTAGGAAATCGGCCGCCTGCTGGGTCGTTAGCTCTGCTTCGTGGGGAATAACCGAGAATGGCTTCCGGTCTGCCATTGTCTCCAAGAGCGACACGATCAACTGGACGGCTCGTGCCGGGAGAGGCACGACGATGCTCGGCTCTTCGCGCACGACAAGCTGAACATCCTGGCCAGCGGCGGCTATGGCGGACAGCCGCGATGCCGCAGCGCCAGCGATGACAGCTTCAGCCTCGTCAGCCACAAATGGTTCGGTCTGGTCCAACAGCGCAAGCATAAGGGCCTCCTTAGTTGCATCTCTATATATCGCTAGGACGAGATATTCGCAATAAACGAAACGGCATAGACGCGGAGGCCTGGTATGAGCGCCATGCCGGCGTCGGTTATATGTTTACAATCAAACCGAAATTCGCCGATTGTCATCAAGAGGTTGAAGTTTGCCGATGGCGTGTAAGAGGGCGGCGACAAGAATGGCCAATTACAATCTCTGCGCTAGTGCCCCGAATCCAAGACTCGTATCGGCCGCTACAAGCGTAGCCCCGACTCGGGAACTGGACTCTCCTGGGAGTCTGAGAACGATCTTTACCGACTTACCCACATGAAGGACTGATCTTTATTGGGAGAAGGGCTGATCTCTCTTGGGAACCCAAAATCATTGAATGCATTGCAATCAGCACGTTGCAAAAGGTATCCACTGGTCTCTCTTGGGACATACTATAAGCCACTAATAAAACTTACTATTCCCCAGGAGAGTTCAGTCTATGCAATGACGAGGTATCAAGGCAGACACGGAACCGTAGCAAAGGGCTATTGGAATTATGGCTAAGATCCACAGCCTCCTCGAACAGCACGGTAAGGCCGGCGTCCTTGCAATGGATGTTGATCGCCGTGTTGTCGAAGCCGCGGCTGGCTATATGGGCTCTGAAGAAGGAGAGGTAGGATTCCTCTACAGCGGCTGGGCTCAGTCCGCCCTGCCCCACAAGAAGCTACAGGACGAAGCAAGCTGGCAGATCCATACCGATCACGTCTCCCTGGTTGTTCAGCCAGGCCTGAGACCAAGCCTTACAGGCGAGGCGATTAGCGTCGGTGTCCCATATGGCTCCAGGGCGCGTTTGATCATTCTTTACCTCCAAAGCGAGGCCTTGAAGACAAATAGCCGGGAGATCGAGCTCGGAAAGACCCTCCACGCGTGGCTCCGAAAGCTCAACATCCCAATCGGCGGGAAGAGCATGGCCACCGTCCGCGACCAAGCAGAGCGTATTTCCCGCTGCCGGATGAGCTTCCAGATCAAACAGGGTGCCCGGACCGGCCTCGTCAATCAAAGCATCCTAGATACGGCAATGTTTGTCGAGGATGACGACGCCCAAGGCTCGCTTTTCATTGAAAATGCCAAGCTATCGGAGATGTTTTTTGATCAACTAAAGAGACACCCGGTCCCTATCGAAGAAAAAGCCATCGCGATGATTGCCAATAACTCGATGGCGATCGATGTCTATTGTTGGCTTGCTTACCGACTGCACTCGCTTGGGGGGCCTAAGCTCATCACCTGGAAGGCGCTTCACGCCCAGTTCGGTCGCGGCCTATCTCGTCTTGACCACTTCAAGTGGTATTTCTCCGAGGTGCTCCAACTCGCAATGGCTGTTTATCCGGACGCCAACGTTGAACTCGACGGACGTGGTGTCACCCTCAACCCATCAAGGGCACCGGTTGAGGCGAAGGTTATCTCGCTGAAAAGGCAGAAGACTTAAGCGCCTCTCTCCCAGGAGATACCAGCCCCTGCCCTTCCTCACCAAATTATCACCAAGCCATCGGCCCTCCTGGGAAGCTGCGCTTAAAGGCCTGTAACGCAGTCGCCTCGTGCAATCTTTAGACTTTGTTGCTCCGGAAACTGACTTTATTTGCTTCACAAAAGTGGACACCAGCAGCGTTACCGACGCACTTTCCGTCCTTCTGCTCGTTATAGCACCGATCGCATCTACGATCTTTTGCAGAAGATCATCTCGTTCCGCTCTGGTTCTGACTTAGAGGCATTAGAAACAGAAGCCGACTTCCTCGAGTTGCACTCCACTGATTAAACCTGCTCAGCCGCTTTCTCCCAAACCGCGATCTTCCATTCCGCCGACGGCGCCGAGCGCTATCTCGCAAAAGTGTTGGATAGCCCCGGCACTCCATTGCCTACAAGCAGCAACTCGCGCTGACGCAAGACTCGCAGTCGACGGGTGGAAGATCCACGCCGAACTTTCAGCAAGCATTGTCAAAGCGTAGGTTGCGACATCACATGATCACTTGGACACATGGTTGATCACTTGTGTTGCCACTTATGCGTTAGACCGCGCCCGCGCCGCATTGGGTTGCAGAAGCCGCAACCTGTGTGCTACTGGCAGGGGCATGTTGTAGGAACACCAAACGAGTGCAGACCATAGTTGTGACCTCCAGAAAAGGAGGTGCTGGCAAAACCACTTTATCAGGCCACCTTGCTGTGGAGGCTGAACAAAAAGGTGCGGGGCCAGTAGCAATACTGGACTTAGACCCAATGGGCTCGCTTGCATCTTGGTGGAATGAACGCGAGGAACCCACGCCGGTCATGGCGGAGATTGGTCCCAAAGGATTGGTAGCTACTCTGAAGCAGCTTGCGGCTCAGGGTGTTAAATTAGTCGTCATCGATACTCCTCCCTTTGCGTCGGAGGAGATAGCAAACGTCGTCAAAGCATCCGACCTCTGCCTTGTCCCAGTCGTTCCCAGCCCACATGATCTCCGAGCAATCGGCGACTCCATCGAGATGGTGGAACGTCAGAAGAAACCGATGATCTTCGTCGTTAACAATGCATCGACCAACGGCAAGCTTACCCTTCAGGCCGTCACAGCACTCAGCCAGCACGGCACCGTGGCGCCAGTAGTCATCCATACCCGGCAGGATTTTAGATCGAGCATGGTCAAGGGCAGGACCGTCGGCGAGGCTTTTCCGAAGGGCAAGTCAGCAGCTGAGATCACCGGACTATGGGTTTACATCCAAGCTAGACTAAAGAAGGGAGCCGCATGATGGCCCAAAACGATGATCTTTCTCTAGGCGCTGGTTTGATCCGGAAAGGGCAGGCGAGAGGGGCTAGCCCGGCGATGGCCGTTCCACAGGCGGTAGAAAAGGCCGTAGAGCCTTCACCACCCACTAGCACGCCTCAGCCAGTTGCCGCCGCAGGCCCGATCTCCGCCCATCTCCCAGCCATCGCTCAAATCGAGGACCCCGATCCGCCGTTACGGGCGTTGCCCCCGGATGATGTACCGAAACGGTTTACAAGCTTCCGGCTGCCGGTAACACTGGATGAGGATCTCCGGGCCATGATGTATGAGACCAGGCGCTCGAAGCAGGATCTGTTGATAGACTTTGTCACTGCAGGGGTTCAGGCTTGGCGCAAGGAGCGTGCAAAGCGCTGAAGCTTGGTCCTCCGTATGCCGTCGGGGGAGAACGCTCCATTTATTTCGCCACAACGCACCTAGGCTCAGGACTCATTGATCAGAGCCAGAAGATGACGGCGGCGGCGATGCAGATCGCCGACATGAAGGTGTGGGCGCAGCGATCGTAGCGAGTGTGGATGCGCCGCCAATCCTTGAACCTGCCGAACATGTTCTCGATACGATGACGCTGGCGATAGAGGGTTCGGTCGTGCGGGATCTGGATTTTGCGGTTGGCTTTGGACGGGATGCACGGCGTGATGCCGCGTGTTGTCAGGGCTTGGCGGAACCAGTCGGCATCGTAACCTCTATCGCCCAATAAGACTTTGGCCTTGGGGAGCGCGTCCATCATCAGCGCCGCGCCCTTGTAATCGCTCATTTGGCCTTCGCTGAGCAGCATGACCAGCGGCCGTCCTTGGCCGTCGCAGACAGCGTGAAGTTTTGAGTTCAGGCCGCCTTTGGTGCGCCCGATACGTCGGGGAACAGGCCCTTTTTTAAAAGACTGGCAGCCGTCCGATGCGCCTTCAGATGGGTGGCATCGATCATCAACCGATCAGGCTTGCCCCCCTTGGCCGCCAGCGCCGCGAAGATGCGGTTGAAGACGCCGAGGCGGCTCCAGCGGATGAACCGGTTATAGATTGTCTTGTGAGGGCCGTAGTCCTTCGGAGCGTCGCGCCAGCGTAGGCCATTGCGGATCACGAAGACTATGCCGCTGATCACGCGTCGGTCATCGACCCGCGGCACGCCATGCGATTGCGGAAAATGCGGCTCTATCCGACGCATCTGCGCCTCGGACAACCAGATCAGATCACTCATGGCGGCACCTCCCGATGCAACCATTGAATCAACCGATTGCTTCCTCTGCAAGCAATTTAATAGGTCCTGATCCTAGCGGTCGAAGGCGACAACGAGACTTGTTATTATCGGAGCTAGACCTCCTAACGACCCACACGCCTGTCCATTTGCGGCAGTCAAACTCTAAGTTTCCATCGAAATCTTGAAAAACATCAACGACTTAACGGAATTAGACGCACTATCACGACTCCGTGACTCTCGATAATCCCTATTATCGAGACGTCACATACGAAGAAAGCCAGTTGCCACAATTACCCTGTGTCTGGCAGAATCGGCTCGGGGCAGGCGGGTGCGGTGTCACGCGCCGCGGCCTGATGAAGGAGCGGGTGATGGGGTTCATGCGGAGCGACGGCGCGGCATGACGGCAGCTCCCTCCGAAGGTCCCGTGTCGGCGGCCGTCAGCGGTCCGGACGCGCTCGCGACCAGCCAGGCCTCCGCGCTTGCCATTGTCGGCCGCATGGCGCCGGCCTCGCCGGCCTCGGCAGAGATGTTGGCGCTACTGTCGGGGCCGCTCGGCCAGGCGATCGAAACCGCCGCCACCTTCGCCGATAACCATCTGGCCGCCTCGACACAGCGCGCCTATGCGCGCGATTGGCGCGCCTTCGTCGCCTGGTGCCGGACCCAGGCGGTGAACGCGGCGATCTTGCCGGTGCATCCGGTGCTGGTGGCGGCCTATCTCGCCAGCCTGGTGCCGGCGCTGGGCAAGAGCGGGTTGCGGGCGCGGCTGGCTGCGATCGCCCACCATCATCATCAGAACGGGCATCTCTGGAGCACGCGTCATCCAGCGATTAGTGCGACCCTGCAGGGCATCCTGAAACAGCATGGCAAGCCGATCCGCCCCTCGGCCGCCCTCACCTCCACGGAAATCCGCCAGCTGCTCGGGAGCTGTGGCGAGGATCTCGCGGGGGTCCGGGATCGCGCCCTCTTTCTGACCGGCTTTGCCGGCGCGTTGCGGCGCTCGGAACTGGTGGCGATCGACCGCGAGCACCTGACGTTTCGGGAGGTGGGGCTCAGCATCCATATCCCGCGCAGCAAGCGCGACCAGGAAGGGCAGGGGGCCGAGATCACCATTCCCTGGATGCGCGGTGAAGACACTTGCCCGGTCAAGGCCGTCGAACGCTTCCTGAAACGTGCCGGCATCACCCATGGTCCGGTGTTTCGTGGCGTCACCGCTTGGGGCACGCTGGAGAACCGCCTGACTGCCGATGGCGTCCGCAAAATCCTGCTGCGCAGGGCGGCACTCGCCGGCCTGACCGTCGATCCCCGTGAGCGGCTGTCGCCGCATGGCCTGCGCGCCGGCTTCATCACCGAGGCCTATCTGGCGGCGGCACCGGACGAGCAGGTGATGGCCCATACCCGCCAGAAGGATCTTTCGACCCTGCGCGGCTATCGCCGTCGGGCCAAGATCACCGGCGAGAACCCCGCCCGCTTGCTGGATTTGTGAGGCGCGGGTGAGGGATGATGCGCGAGACGCGGACGCGTTGTCGCTGCCGAACACGGATTGGCTGCGACATGTCCTGATCGTCAGCGGGCCGGCGGAGGATGTCGCAACGTTTCAAATGGCGGCGGCCGGCCTCGGCGCCATTCCCTGGCTGTCCCCGGACCTCGATCTGTTGGAGGAGGACCGGGTGATGGCGCTGCTCCATCCGCCGGATGGCTCGGCCGGGCTCACCCTTGCCGGCGCGCGGGCACTCGCGCGGCAACTCCGCAGCGCCATCGAGACCAACCAGCAGCGGGTCACTGCCGCGATCGGCCGCGTCCGAACCTGCCCCTTGGATCTGCATGCGCTGCTGCCGGTGCCGGATTGTGTCCTCGCTCTTGGGCCGGATGACCCGGCCAGCCTCGCCTGGCTGCGGACGCATTGGGGCGTGGTGCAGGCGCTTCGCCATGTCCGCCTGAAGACGGGGCGGGAGGACCGGCGGCTGCGCCGCTCGGCCCGGTTCGAAGTCGCGTTCTGGGCGGCGGATTGGACGCCCTGGGCGGCGATACAGGCCATGCGTCAGCGCTGGTCCACCTTGGTCTTCGACGTCCGGCCGGATTACGGCGGTGAGTGACGGGCTAACGGACGGGGAGGAGCGGGAGGACGACAGGGAAGAGGGATCGGGTGATCCCGTCTGGGATGACTGGAGCACGCCGCCCCGGGCGACCGAGATGCCGGTGCTGCATCTCGACGGTTTCGACGGGCCGATGGACCTCTTGCTGGACCTCGCCGAGCGGCAGCGGATCGATTTTGGCCGGATGTCCATCCGCGACCTGGCCGAGCAATTCGTCGCCGCCATGGAGCGGTTGGTCGGCCGCGTGTCTCTCGAACGTCGGGCGGATTGGCTCGTGCTGGCGACGCGTCTGGTGCTGCTGCGGTCGCGCCTGTTGTTCCCCACCAGTCCGGAAGCGGCGATCGCGGCGGAACAGGACGCCGGTGCCGAACTGCGTCGACTGGAGGCGATGGTCTTTGTGCGGGCAGCGGCATGTTGGCTGACGGCGCGGCCGCAACTCGGGATCGACGTCTTCGCCCGGCCGGCCGCGACGGCGCCATCGCGGGAGGGGGGCTATGTCGCGCTCATGGAAGCCTGTTTGGTCGTGCTGCGGGGCAGGGGAGGGCGGCCGGAAGAGGCGCCCGTCTATCGGCCGGTTGTGCAAGAGTTTTGGCGCGTGACGGATGCGCTGGCGCGGATCAGAACGGTCTTGGCGGAGCAGCCGGAGGGTGGCGATCTGAGCCAGTTCCTGCCGGCGATCTCGGTTGACGTCGCAAACCGGGACCTCAGAGCGCGCGCCGCGGTCGCCAGCACGCTGCTGGCGGGGTTGGAACTCGCGCGGGAAGGGGCTGTCATGATCGAGCAGGAGGAGGACGGGCCAGTTCTTCTCAGCTTGAACAGAAGCCAAGCGAGCTTGGCCATGCAGGGTTAGACGTCGGTGAGTCAAGACTGCCAAACCGACGGACAACTCATGCGTAGATCCAGGAATAGCGTGCCCGCGCCTCACCCAGGGGTTCCGCCGTATTCATTCTTGATTATATTGAAGACGAGTACGCAAGGAGGATGCCTTGACCCGCCAGACCACGATGACGGTTCGCCTGAGTGGAGCGCTTCATGATTTCGTGCAGGCGAACGTCGGCGAAGATGGCGTCTACGAGAACGTCAGCGAGTACATCCGCGACTTGATACGGCGGGACAAGGAGCGCATGGAGCAGGACGCGTTCGATCGTCTCAAAGCCGAGCTGACCCATGCGTTCGCGGCACCGGACACGTCGTATCGACCTCTGACCGCGGCTGAGGTCATAGCGCGCAACCGGCGCTGATCCGGCCATGGCGGTTCGGGTTCAAGAGGCGGCGTCCCATCGTCTCGACGAAATCTATCGCTACACGCGCGACCGCTGGGGCCATGAGCAAGCGGACCGTTACATCACGGGCCTCTTCGAGGCGTTCGAGGACATTGACTCCCACGCGGTGATGTCGCGGCCGGTTCCGGCGGCATTCGATGTCGATGGTTTTATGTTCCGCTACGAGCGGCATGTTGTGTATTGGCGCCGGCTCTCGAACGGAGACATCGGTATCGTCACGATCTTACATGAGCGCATGCACCAGATCGCGAGGTTCCGTGAGGATTTCGAACTCTGAGGTTGGTGGACTACTCCATTGAGCAGCGAGCGGGTTCTGTTGCAATTGTGCGCCCGGGCGCGATTGCTTAGACTGTCCAGATGTGTTCGACGGCCGGCTTTGATGGCAGAGAGACGTAACCGTCCGTTCAAGGGTCGGCATCTCAAGTCCAAGGCCATCCGCAGGGCGTCGGATCGGCGCGCGGCGGTCGAGCAAACCACAATCTTCCGCAGGGTGTAGGCCTGTACGGCCCCGCTCCAACGTGGCTCCGACGCCATTGCCGCGCAAACAGGGTCCTGGTGGGTTGACGAGACTTATATCAAGATCATCAGGGGCGGCTGGACTTACCTCTACCGGGCCGTAGATAGCTTGGGCCGGACGATCCACTGTCTCCTGCCGACGTGGCGTGACGCTGACTCGGTTAAGCGTTTCCTCCTTAAGCGCTGGCGCAGGTCCACACGGGCAAGCAGCGCACGATTACGATTGACAAAACCCGGCTGACGCCGAACCTAAGCTCGGGGCACGGCTCACGATGACGGGGTACGGAGCGTTAGAGCCATATGGCATATTACGCGCATAGCAGCTCTGGTCGCCTTGAAAGTCAGTGGGAGCTCATATCGGTCCATCTGAACGAGGTGGCAGCGCTGGCAGCGGACAGCGGCGCCCGGTTCGGCGCGAGCGACCTTGCCGGCGCTGCGGGCGCGTTGCACGACCTCGGCAAATATAGCGCCGCCTTCCAGGAGCGATTGCGGAACCCCGCCGTCACCACCGATCATTCCACCGCGGGCGCCATCTGGGCACGCGCGCATTTGGGCGACAAGTGGGGCCGGCTGCTCGCCCATGTCATCGCCGGGCATCACACCGGCTTGAAGGATGGGCTGTTCGATCCCGAGGGCCGCCTGGCAAGCAAGAGCGGCCTGCTCCCCCCGGTGGAACGTGCGGCCAAGAGCGATGGCTTGGTGCTGCCCCAAGGCGCGATGACTCCGGTCGGGCGGCTGAAAGTGCTGAATGAGGAAGGTTTCCAATTCGCATTCCTGACGCGCATGATCTTCTCATGCTTGGTCGATGCCGATCGGCGCTGTGCGGCTGCCTTCGAGGCCCGGATGGGCGGGCAGCCGACCGAGGAGACGAACCATCCCTCGATCGATGTGTTGGCATTGGCCTTATCCGCCTTCATGGCGCAACGGAAGGCGGAGCCGAGCACGCTGAATACGCTGCGCGGTGATGTATTGCGCGCGGCCATCGCCACAGCCGAGCAGGCTCAGGGCGTATTCACACTGACCGTGCCGACGGGCGGTGGCAAGACGCTGAGTTCGCTCGCCTTCGCGCTGGCCCATGCCAGGAAACACGGCCTCGATCGCGTCATCGTGGTCATTCCCTATACCTCGATCATCGAGCAGACGGCGGCCGTCTACCGCGCGGCACTGAAAGACCATGAAGGTGCGGTTCTCGAACATCACAGCGCTTTCGAGATGGAGGAGGAGGCGACATGGTCCCGCGACAGGATTGGGCCGGATCGGCTGCGCCTGAGCATGGAACGCTGGGACAGCCCCATCATTGTCACGACCGCCGTGCAGTTCTTCGAGAGCCTTTTCAGCGACCGCACCAGCCGCTGCCGCAAGCTGCATAGCATCGCGCGCAGTGTGGTGGTGCTGGACGAGGCGCAGACCATGCCCCTTCCGCTGCTTCGCCCTTGCGTTGCGGCGCTGAAGGAACTGGCGCGCAACTACCGCACCTCGGTCGTCTTATGCACCGCGACGCAGCCGGCTTTGAAGGCCGGCCCGCCCGGCACGAAGACCGGCTTCGTGGGTGGTTTCACGACACTGCGGGAGATCGCGCCCGACGTACCGTCCTTGTTCGCGGCGCTGCGCCGGGTGACGGTGCGCGACATCGGTGTTCAGACGGATGACCAGCTTGCCGCGCGTATCGCGACCAGCCCTCAGGCCCTTTGCATTGTCAATCAGCGGGCCCATGCGCGGGCGCTGTTCGGCGCCATCCGAGACCTGCCGGGTGCGCGTCACCTCTCGACCACCATGCACAGCGTTCATCGCGCCCGCGTGCTGGCGGAGATTCGGGACGATCTGAAGAACAAGCGTGCCTGTCGCGTTGTCGCGACATCGCTGGTGGAGGCGGGCGTCGATGTCGATTTTCCCCTCGTGCTGCGGGCGACGGCGGGGCTCGACCAGATCGCCCAGGCGGCGGGCCGCTGCAATCGGGAGTTCGAGCGCAGGCCGGAGGAGAGCGAGGTTCTGGTCTTTAAAGCCGCAGCCTATGACGTCATCCAGCAACTCAAGATCAATGCCGAAGTTGGGGGTGAGATCTTGACCCTGCATGCAGGCGATCCCTTCAGCCCGGACGCGATGCGGGCTTTCTTCGAGATGCTGTATTGGCGACGCGGCAAGGAGGATTTGGACAAAGGCCGTGTCTTGCAGACATGTGCGGACAAGGCTGCCGACCTCAACTTTCCTTTTCAGGAGATCGCCGCCTCCATGCGCTTCATCGATGACGTGATGGTTCCGGTGATCGTGGCGGCGGAGGATAATGGGGAGGTGCGCCCCCTTATCGAAGCACTACGCTATACAACGCGGGTGGGCGGCATTGCGCGAAAGCTTGGGCGCTACACGGTCGGCGTGCCGCGCCCTGTGCGATCGGCGATGTATGCTGCGGGCGTGGCGGAACGTATCCGACCGGAGGAGTTTGAGGACCAGTTCGTGATTCTGCTTAACCTGGAGCTGTATAAGGCGGATGCTGGGCTCGACTGGAACGACCTGACGTTCCGGACGGCAGAAAGTCTAATGGGATAGAAGCGTTGTTTGACGTCCATCGGGCGGCAACGACGCCCGATGGCAAGCCACCCTTGTCAAGTCATAGGGTTAATGACAGTGTCGGAATTATAACAATTGACGAGTCATGCTGTGATTCGCGTAAAAATCTGGGGCCCGCGCGCCCTGTTTTCCCGGCCGGAAATGAAGGTCGAACGGGTCAGCTACGACGTGATCACGCCCTCGGCGGCCCGTGGCGTGCTCGAAGCCATCCATTGGAAGCCGCAGATGGTCTGGCGCATCGAGCGTCTGCGCGTCCTCAACCCGATCCGCTTCGAATCGCTCCGCCGCAATGAGGTCGGATCGAAGGTCCCGATGAGCAAAGTCGCTTCGGCAATGCGTGCCGGCACGACCGAAGGCGTTGCGCTGAATGTCGATGAAGACCGGCAACAGCGTGCGGCGACACTCCTTAAAGATGTCGCCTATATCATCGAGGCGCGGGTTGAGCTGACGGCCAGGGGGCGCGCCGACCCCAGCGAGACCGTGCAAAAGCACCTGGACATGGCCAAGCGGCGCGCGGCGAAGGGGCAGTGCTTTCATCATCCCTATCTCGGCACGCGCGAATTCGCCTGTGACTTCGAATTGCTGGAGGGCGAGCCACCCCCCGCGCATGACAGCCTGAAGGGAACGCGCGATCTCGGCTGGATGGCGCTCGATCTCGATTATGCCGCCGGCAACGAGGCGCGTTTCTTTCGCGCCACGATGGTCGATGGCGTGATCGAAGTACCGGCCTTGAGTGACGAAAGCGTCACGGGATGACGATCCTGCAATCGCTCGCCACGCGGTATGAGCGGATGGCAAAGGACGGCAAGGCGCCGATCCCAGGTTTCGCACCCGCGCAGATCAGCTTTGCGATTGTTCTCGACAAAGCCGGCAATGTCGTGACGGTCGATGATCTGCGTGTCGGCGAAGGCAAAAAGCTGCGTCCGAAGATCGTGCAGGCTCCCACTGCGCCCAAGCGCACGGTTGGCATCGCGACGGGCGTGTTCTGGGACAAGACATCCTATGTCCTTGGTCGCACGAAGCCGGATATGACGGTCTCTCCGGTTAAGCAGGCGAAGGACGTCGAGCGACTCATAAAGGAACACGCGGCATTCGTGGCGCGGCATGAAACGCTTTTGTCTGAGACGAACGACATCGGCTGCTTCGCTCTGCTCGCCTTTCTCCGAGGTTGGTCGGCGGACGCCTATGACGCTCTTCCCTATGCGATGGAGATGCTCGATCAGAACGTCGCTTTCCGCTTGCACTATGAAAACGAATTCGTCCATGACCGCCCGGCGGCGCGCGCCGCTCTGATGGCCGAAGCGGATGGACAGGACTCTGGGCCCAAGGGAATGTGTCTCGTCACGGGCGAGACCCTGCCGATCGCGCGGCTGCATCCTTCGATCAAAGGTATTGCGGGGGCGCAGTCTTCCGGCGCCGCGCTTGTGTCCTTCAATCTTGATTCCTTCACGTCTTATGGCCACGCGCAAGGTGCGAATGCACCGGTGTCCGAAGCCGCCGCCTTCGCCTATGCGACGACCCTCAACAGCCTGCTCGCGAATGATGGCACAACAGCGAACGGCCGGACCCGCTACCGCAACCGCGTCATGCTCGGTGAGACGACGGTGGCCTTCTGGGCGGAACACGGAAAGGCCGAGATCCTCGCGCGCGCCCTGATGGGCGAGGAGGAAGAAGCCATCGCCGATGACGATGCCCTGCCGGTTGATGAGACGACCGAGACCAGCAAGCTCCGCGATGTGCTGACCCTGATGCAGGATGGTAAGCCGCTGCAGCAGGCGGCACCCGACATGGATGCGGCGTCGCGGGTCTATGTGCTGGGCCTCAGCCCCAATGCCGCGCGGCTTTCCGTGCGCTTCTGGGTCGAGCAAACGCTTGGGGATTTCGCCCGACACTTTCAACAGCATTGGGAGGATCTCCGCATGGACCCTCCGCCCCATCCCTGGCCACCGCCGCTATGGCGTCTTTTGCTGGAACTGGCCCCGCAACGAAAGGCGGAAAATGTTCCGCCCCATCTCAGCGGTGAGGTGATGCGGGCGGTCCTGACGGGTCTGCCCTATCCGCGCGCATTGCTGACGCAAACCATCATGCGCATCCGCTCGGATCGCGATGAGGAAGACCGGCGCACCGGGCGCGTGCTGGAAAAGGTCAGCGACCTCCGGGTCGCGACTCTCAAGGCCTGCCTCGCGCGAATGTATCGCTGGAAACTGATTGCGGAGGACGTGCCCGTGTCGCTTGACCTGACGACGACCAACAGCGCCTACCGCCTGGGCCGTCTCTTCTCGGTGCTGGAGCAGTTGCAGCGCGCGGCCCTGGGCCAGCGAAACGCTACGGTGCGGGACCGCTTCTATGCCTCGGCCTCCGCCACGCCGGCTTTGGTGTTTCCGTCGCTCATCCGCAACGCTCGCAATCATAGCAAGACGATTCGCACCAAGGTCGGCGCCGGCCTCGCGGAGTGGTTCGAGGATCGCATTGCCGAAATCGCTTCCGGTCTTGAGGGTGCCTTTCCAAAGACGCTGCCGATGGAAGAGCAGGGACGCTTCGCGCTCGGCTATTACCATCAGCGTGACGTGTTCCGTCGCAAGAAGGACGTGCCTGCAGAGATCGAGACGGCCGCAGCCACCGCAGATCTATCCGAAGAGGGTTCATAGACCATGTCCGAGACGGCTTCTCCGGCGATCAAAAATCGCTACGACTTCGTTTTTCTCTTCGATGTCCGCAATGGCAATCCGAACGGCGACCCCGATGCCGGCAATATGCCGCGCATGGATCCGGAAACGAGCCGTGGCCTCGTCACGGACGTTGCCATCAAACGCAAGATTCGTAACTATGTCGCCATGGCGCGGGGTGATACGCCCGGCTACGATATCTATATGCGGGACGGGGCGGTGCTGAATTTACAACACCGGAAAGCCTATGCACATTTCAAGATCGAACCCGACACGAAGTCCAAGAAAGCCCCCAAAGACAAAGCGCAGGAGCTTACGCGCTGGATGTGCGACAACTTCTTCGACGTTCGAACCTTCGGCGCCGTCATGTCGACCGAAGTGAATGCCGGACAGGTGCGCGGCCCGATCCAACTCACCTTTGCCGAAAGCATCGATCCCATCGTTCCCATGGAAATCACCATCACCCGCTCCTCCGTCACCAACGAGAAGGATGCCGAGAAGAACGACCGCACCATGGGCCGCAAACATATCGTGCCTTACGGCCTTTATCGCGCCCATGGCTTCGTTTCGGGTCGCCTCGCCAATGACGCCACGAAAGGCACGGGCTTTTCGGAGGCCGATCTTGCTCTCGTCTGGGAAGCGCTCGCGACGATGTTCGATCATGACCGCGCCGCTGCGCGCGGCGAGATGACCGCGCGCGGCCTCATCGTCTTCAAACATGAGAGCGACCTTGGCAATGCGCCGGCGCACAAGTTGCTGGAACGCGTGACGGTCACGCGCGCGGAGGGGGAGGGGCCGCCGCGCGGCTTCGCGGATTACGTCGTGGCCGTGAATAGCGCCGACCTGCCAGCCGGCATCACGATCGAAACCAAGATCTGACAGAGCGGGGCGGTGATGTCGGATGCCGATCTCATCGCCCTGTCCGCGCTTCAGCACTTTCTGTTCTGCCCACGGCAATGCGCACTCATCCATATCGAGCAGGCTTGGGCCGAGAATGCCGCCACCGCCGAGGGCCGCGTCGCGCATGAGCGCGTTCATGCCGTCGAAACTGAGGTGCGGCGGGGCGTTCGCACTGTCACGGGCATGCCGCTGCGCTCCGATCGCCTCGGCGTCACCGGCATTGCCGATGTGGTGGAGCTGCACCGCGCGGTGGATGGCGGGTGGCGACCTTATCCGGTAGAACACAAACGCGGCCGGCCGAAGGCGCATCGAGCGGATGACGTGCAGCTCTGCGCCCAGGCATTCGCCCTGGAGGAGATGTTTGGCGCCGAGATCACGGAAGGCGCCTTGTTCTATGGCCTGCCGCGCCGCCGCAGTGTCATCGTTTTCGACCCTGTTCTACGAGACCTGACCCGAGAGGTGGCGCGGTCAACTCGCTTGCTCCTCGCCGCCGGCCATACACCCCGGATGGCCTATGAAAAGAAACGCTGCGACGCCTGTTCCCTCATCGAAATCTGCCGGCCGCGCATCACGGGCGCCGAGCGCTCTGCCGCAGACTGGCTGAAAGCGCAGCTTGATGCGTAAATTACTCAACACGCTCTACGTCTCCACCGAGGGTGCTTATCTGCGGCGCGATGGTCTCAATGTTGTCGTAGAGGTCGAACGGGTAGAAAAGCTTCGCGTGCCGCTACACCTCCTTGGCAGCGTAGCGGTGTTCGGTCAGGTGTCTTTGTCGCCGGCACTGATGGGCAGCCTGGCGGAGGCCGGAATCGTCACCGCCTTCTTCGGCACGAACGGCCGCTTCCTCGCGCGTGTCGAGGGTCCCGTTTCCGGCAATGTGCTGCTACGCCGCGAACAATATCGGGTCATGGATGACGGGCCAGATTGCACGCGCATCGCGCGGGCGATCGTTGCGGCAAAGTCGCTCAATCAGCGCAGTGTCTTGCAGCGCGCCTTGCGTGACCATGGGTCGGCACTCACGGATGCGGCGCGGGACGCGGTGATCGCAGCCATCGACCGAATGCAGGATATCGCACGCCGCGCCTTGCATGAAACCGATCTGGACCGTTTGCGCGGTCATGAGGGTGAGGCCGCCGCTCTTTATTTCGGCGTTTTCGGCCATGCGCTGCGGGTCACGGATCCGGCGCTCGCCTTTCGCGGGCGGAGCCGGCGGCCGCCGATGGACGTGCCAAACGCCCTCCTTTCCTTCCTTTATACCCTGCTGGTGCATGATTGCCGGGGCGCATTGGAGGGGGTGGGCCTCGACCCTGCCGCAGGTTTTCTTCATCGGATGCGCCCCGGCCGGCCGAGCCTCGCATTGGATCTGATGGAAGAGCTACGCGCGCCCTTAGCCGACCGTCTTGCGCTCTCAATGCTCAATCGGCGTGAGTTGGTGGCGGGTGATTTCCGCATCATGGAAAACGGTGCCGTGCTTCTGGCGGAGGACAGCCGCAAGACGGTGCTGACCGCCTGGCAGGAGCGCAAGCGCGAGGAGATCGAGCATCCCTTCCTTAAGGAGCGAACATCGCTGGGGTTGCTGCCTCATCTGCAGGCGAGCCTGCTGGCGCGTGCACTGCGTGGCGATCTTGACACCTATCCGGCCCTGATTTGGAGGTAGCGAATGCTCATCCTGGTCAGCTACGATGTGGAAGTCACCTCGCCCGGGGGCGCCCGGCGCCTCCGCCGTATTGCCCGCGCCTGCAAGGATTACGGTCAGCGCGTTCAGTTCTCGGTGTTCGAGATCGAGGTGGCGCCCGATCAATGGGTGTTGCTGCGGGCTCGGCTGGTTGGGGAGATGGACCCAGTGCGGGACAGTCTGCGGTTCTATTTCCTCGGCAGTGGAGGCCGCCGCAGGATCGAGCATCTCGGTGCGAAGCCGGTGGTGGATCTGGACGCGCCCTTGATCGTATGAGGGTCACAGCTCTTCGCGCGAACCTGAAGCGTCCGGCGTTTTCCCGATCGGTTCGCGGGCGCTCTTTGCCATTGTAAATCAGAATGTTACGCTGGAGACGTTGCGCGTCGCCTTTCGAGGGCGGTGCGGCGGGGTCGGTTTCGCGCGAACCGGCGGATTTCGGATGCCTTTTCCACCAGGTGTGATGGAGGGGGTCGCTCCTCGCGCGGGAGCGCGGATCGAAACTCGTAAACGAGGAGCGCGCCCTGCGCGGCCGACGTCGCTCCTCGCGCGGGAGCGCGGATCGAAACGCACAAGAGCCCCTCGATGTTGTGCTACGGGACGTCGCTCCTCGCGCGGGAGCGCGGATCGAAACGCGGCATGTCGCGGAACACGAAACCCCACCGCGCGGTCGCTCCTCGCGCGGGAGCGCGGATCGAAACATGGACACGCCGCTGCACGACTGGGCCTCGGATGTCGCTCCTCGCGCGGGAGCGCGGATCGAAACTGCATAAAGCCAGGCTTTGCCGGGGGCGTAGCGGGGTCGCTCCTCGCGCGGGAGCGCGGATCGAAACATGATGAACCGAAAGCTGCTCACCGCCGCGCAGGCGTCGCTCCTCGCGCGGGAGCGCGGATCGAAACCACTCCACTGTTGACCGCTCCAAACTTGGCCCGCGTCGCTCCTCGCGCGGGAGCGCGGATCGAAACCCTTTAAATGCTGTCAGCGATTGCAACGACCCAAGTCGCTCCTCGCGCGGGAGCGCGGATCGAAACGAGTTCGTCGTTAAGATCATCGACGTGATCTAGGTCGCTCCTCGCGCGGGAGCGCGGATCGAAACCTGGAAGCGTCGTCTCTGTTCTCCCGGCGCCCGTGTCGCTCCTCGCGCGGGAGCGCGGATCGAAACCTTTAAATGCTGTCAGCGATTGCAACGACCCAATGTCGCTCCTCGCGCGGGAGCGCGGATCGAAACATCGCGCGGGTGTGCCCTTTGCGGTCGAGCTTGCCGTCGCTCCTCGCGCGGGAGCGCGGATCGAAACACGGGTGACGTGCGCACGACCGCCGACATCATCGTCGCTCCTCGCGCGGGAGCGCGGATCGAAACGCCATCCAGGCCGTGACAGCGGGCGAGAGCGTGCGTCGCTCCTCGCGCGGGAGCGCGGATCGAAACTTTGCAACCCCCACGTGTAATTTATGGCGTGGGAGTCGCTCCTCGCGCGGGAGCGCGGATCGAAACCCGCAACGGGCGCGTTTCGCGCATTAGCCATTGAGTCGCTCCTCGCGCGGGAGCGCGGATCGAAACTTTTCGATGAGGTTGACGGCTATCCCACTGGTGGTCGCTCCTCGCGCGGGAGCGCGGATCGAAACACGACATTGCCGGACGGCTGCGTGATCACGATATAGTCGCTCCTCGCGCGGGAGCGCGGATCGAAACATCAAACGCTCGCGATGATGCTCGACAATTCGGAGTCGCTCCTCGCGCGGGAGCGCGGATCGAAACATGACTTGGTCAGAACCTCATCGACGTTAGGACGTCGCTCCTCGCGCGGGAGCGCGGATCGAAACTGCCTCCTCGCGCCCGTCACCGCAGCGTATCTCGGTCGCTCCTCGCGCGGGAGCGCGGATCGAAACGCTTGATCCTCGGTCATCTCCGATCCTCCAGCTGGTCGCTCCTCGCGCGGGAGCGCGGATCGAAACACCCCGGCACAGCTCGAGCAGGAACGGCGCGAAGTCGCTCCTCGCGCGGGAGCGCGGATCGAAACTGGCATGATGCCGTTTATGATCGTCTCAACTTGGGTCGCTCCTCGCGCGGGAGCGCGGATCGAAACAAGTTTTCTTTCTCAATGAAGACGTGGACGTGAAAGTCGCTCCTCGCGCGGGAGCGCGGATCGAAACTGGGCAATAGCGACCGGATTTGCGCTTCTGGGAGTCGCTCCTCGCGCGGGAGCGCGGATCGAAACTGGTCAAGCAGCAGATTGGAAACGTCGCGGCGCGTCGCTCCTCGCGCGGGAGCGCGGATCGAAACAGTCCAAGGACAAGTCCTCCAATGCGTCAACCGAGTCGCTCCTCGCGCGGGAGCGCGGATCGAAACAGAACCATTACGCGATGAACCAGCAGGCGTTGCAGGTCGCTCCTCGCGCGGGAGCGCGGATCGAAACCAGATGGAGCCTGCGACCTATCGCGACATCTGGAGTCGCTCCTCGCGCGGGAGCGCGGATCGAAACAGGTCTCAAATGATCTGACCACGAAGGCGGGATCGTCGCTCCTCGCGCGGGAGCGCGGATCGAAACGCTTGATGCGAATGGCTGTCCCTTCGAAGTCGCGTCGCTCCTCGCGCGGGAGCGCGGATCGAAACATGTCGGCGGCGAGCGGCAGCGCCATGCCGCGCACGTCGCTCCTCGCGCGGGAGCGCGGATCGAAACGAACGTCGGCGCTGGCCTCGAGCAGTCCATCAGCGTCGCTCCTCGCGCGGGAGCGCGGATCGAAACAACAAAGAAACCTTGAAGGAAGCGGCGCTCATTGTCGCTCCTCGCGCGGGAGCGCGGATCGAAACTTCAAGAAACTCGGCGCGAAAGAACTGCGCTTGACGTCGCTCCTCGCGCGGGAGCGCGGATCGAAACAGTTGACCATCAATCCGACGCCGGTTGTTCCGACGTCGCTCCTCGCGCGGGAGCGCGGATCGAAACCGACGACGCGCAAATTTCCAATCGTAATCGGCGAAGGTCGCTCCTCGCGCGGGAGCGCGGATCGAAACATTCGACTTCGACTTTACGGTTCGTGATTACGGGTCGCTCCTCGCGCGGGAGCGCGGATCGAAACACGATGCCAAGGCCAAGGTCGAGCATCGCATGATCGTCGCTCCTCGCGCGGGAGCGCGGATCGAAACTGGATCAACTCATTGATCTGATCGACAACGGGTGTCGCTCCTCGCGCGGGAGCGCGGATCGAAACCCCAGTTGCACGGTCACGTCATGCATCGCGGAGGGTCGCTCCTCGCGCGGGAGCGCGGATCGAAACACGATTATCCCTTCCGCGATGACGTATGGCCCGGTCGCTCCTCGCGCGGGAGCGCGGATCGAAACTCTCTGGCGCCGAGGGCGCGCTCGGGGGCGTTGGTCGCTCCTCGCGCGGGAGCGCGGATCGAAACTGACCGTTAGCGCCTTGACTGCGCCGATCGCCGCGTCGCTCCTCGCGCGGGAGCGCGGATCGAAACCAAATCAGTAATACAAAGGCAGGTGCCGCGATCGGTCGCTCCTCGCGCGGGAGCGCGGATCGAAACAGGCCGGCGCGATCCTTTCCAGCAATTCTGCTCGTCGCTCCTCGCGCGGGAGCGCGGATCGAAACTTCTATCGGTTCCGTTGCCCGCTGCGGTTTGGAGCGTCGCTCCTCGCGCGGGAGCGCGGATCGAAACTCCTACAGAATATGTTCCACGTCGATCCGGCTGGTCGCTCCTCGCGCGGGAGCGCGGATCGAAACTGGGTGAAGATCGCCGCGACCCTGACTAATTCCGGTCGCTCCTCGCGCGGGAGCGCGGATCGAAACATGTGCAAGGGGCGGCTTCGAACAGGGCTGGGACAGTCGCTCCTCGCGCGGGAGCGCGGATCGAAACCCATTCGCCTGATCGTGGTTGACACGCTCAGCCGTGTCGCTCCTCGCGCGGGAGCGCGGATCGAAACGTGATGTCGAGGTTGGAACAAACAACGTCGCCCTGGTCGCTCCTCGCGCGGGAGCGCGGATCGAAACCAGCTGAAGGGGAAAGATGCGGTAGCGGCGCTTGTCGCTCCTCGCGCGGGAGCGCGGATCGAAACATTACCTCGGGGTTATGGCGGAACTCGATCTTCTGTCGCTCCTCGCGCGGGAGCGCGGATCGAAACCCTGCGTGGTGAGGCCATCAAAGCCTCGTCCAACGTCGCTCCTCGCGCGGGAGCGCGGATCGAAACTGGTTTGACGTGGATGCAGAAGACGCTGTCGCAAGACGTCGCTCCTCGCGCGGGAGCGCGGATCGAAACTTTCGCGTGTTATATGCTCGATCAACCGGAACTTGTCGCTCCTCGCGCGGGAGCGCGGATCGAAACAATGTCTATCTCCCTCCCTTGTGGGATGGCGATGTCGCTCCTCGCGCGGGAGCGCGGATCGAAACGCATCGGTTGCGCCAGACTTCCTGCGGGCAGGTGGTCGCTCCTCGCGCGGGAGCGCGGATCGAAACTTCACTGCGAAGCCGAGCCGCGCACCAAAGTCGAGTCGCTCCTCGCGCGGGAGCGCGGATCTGTCAATCAGCGTTGAATAGTTACCAGGCAACAGCGTCCAAAAGTTTCCACTTTCTCAGCTGTTTTTCGGCTGTTTCTTTCGCTGCTTGAAGCGGAACGAGTCGTTGCCGGTCTCCAGGATGTCGCAGTGGTGGGTGACCCGGTCCAGCAGTGCGGTTGTCATCTTTGGGTCACCGAAGACACCCACCCATTCGGCAAAAGAGAGGTTGGTTGTGAAGATCAGCGAGGTCTTTTCGTAGAGCTGGCTGATCAGGTGGAACAGCAGAGCGCCGCCCGAGGCTGGGAACGGCAGATAGCCGAGTTCGTCGATGATCACGGCGTCGGTCTGCACCAGCTGACGGGCGAGATTGCCGGCGCGTCCCTGCTGTTTCTCCCGCTCCAGCTGGTTGACCAGGTCGACGGCGTTGTAGAAGCGCACGCGTTTGCCCTGGTGGATGGCAGCGACACCCAGCGCCGTCGCGATGTGGGTCTTTCCGGTGCCGGTGCCGCCGACCAGGATCAGATTGTGCGCGGTTGCCATGAAGGCGGCGGTCGCCAGTTGTTCGATTTGCGCCTGCGGCAATGGGGTTTCGGCCCATTCGATACCGGTCAGGTCGCGATGAACAGGGAAGCGCGCGGCCTTGAGCTGGTAGCGCAGGCTGCGGACCTGGCGATCGGCAAGCTCGGCTTCGATTAACCGGTCCAGCCATGCCTCGGGCTGCATCGGCCGACGTGGGCCTTCCGCCAGCAACTCGCTCCAGGCGGTAGCCATGCCGTAGAGATGTAGCGCACTGAGTTGGCCGAGGCGGTCTACGCCGGAAGCAACCAAGGCAAGAGGCTTAACAGCAAGATCAGTGGATGACATGGCTCACCTCGCGCAGGTGGTCGTAGCGGCCGCAATCGGCGCGCGGCTCGGTTTGGAGCTTCAGCATGTCGGGCACGTTCAGCATGGCGGGCGTGCTGGGTGCGACAAGCCGGCGCATCTCGTTCAGCACCACGGCGGCAGTGATGACATTGCCGTCCAATACCAATTCGCAGGCGACCTGCAGCGGCTCCAGGCCGAACTCGCGTGCCATCATCAGCAACTCGACAAAAGCACGATCGCCTTTCGGCTGCTTGAGAATGCGGTCGCGCACCAGCCGGATGGGCGTGGGCAAATCCCATTGCTGGAACGGCACACCGTTGCGCAATGCGCCAGGTTTGCGTTCCAGGATCGGCAGATAATGCCACGGATCGCAGATCAGTTGATCACGCCCATACCGCCGGGCATGGTCGGCGACGATTGCGCCGTCGGCCACGATGCGCACGCCGGCGGCTGAGGTGCGCACCGAGACAGCGCGGCCGGCGAAGGCGGCTGGCACGCTGTATCGGTTGCGATCCACCGCCACCAGGCAGGTGCTCGACACGCGCAGCATATGTTCGACATAGCCGTCGAATGTCGCGGTGATCTGCCGCAGCGACGGCTGCTCCTCGGCAAAGCACGCGGCAATCGAGCGCTCCGGCGTTACCGGGTGTTTGCGCTGCGCCAGCTCCCGGCAGCGCGTGGCCAGCCAGACGTTCAGCGCATCGAAGCTGATAAAACGGGCCAGCGGCGTGAATAGCCATTCGCGGATGTTGCCAACCTGGTTCTCGACCTGCCCCTTCTCCCATCCAGAGGCGGGGGTACAGGCGACGGGCTCAAACAGATAGTGGTTGGCCAGCACCATGAAGCGCCGATTGAACTGCCGCTCCTTGCCGGTAAATATCGTCTCCACAACGGACTTGAGGTTGTCGTAGACCATGCGCTGGGGCACCCCGCCGAAGAAGGCGAAAGCGCGGTTATGCGCGTCGAAGACCATCTCCTGGGTCTCGCGTGGGTAGGCCACCACGAACATCTGCCGGCTGAAGGTCAGCCGGAAATGCGCAACCTTGATGGTCTGCATGACGCCGCCGAGTTCGACATGCTCATGGCTCCAGTCGAACTGGCACACCTCGCCGGGTGCGAAGGCCAGCGGGATAAAGGCGTGCGCCAGCGCCGGGCCCGACTTGTCCGCCTTCCAGCGCCGCACGAAACGTTGCACGCTGTCGTAGGCGCCGCGGTAGCCCTCCGCCTGCAAACCTTCGAATAGCCGCTGGGCCGTGCGGCGCTGGGCTTTCGGGAGAAGCCCTTCGGTCCGCAGCCACGTCTCCAGCGTCTGCTGGACCGCTCCCAGCATCGGCGTTGGCTGCCGGCTGCGCTGGTAGGACGGCTGGGCTTCGGTCCGGCAATGCCGGCGGACGGTCTGCCGGCACAGCTTAAGGTCCCGCGCGATCGAGCTGATGCTCTCGTGGCGGACCAGATGGCGGCGCCGGATCTCGGCAATCAAGTCCATGAGCAGCACCCCAGATTCCCCAGCAAAAATGCCGGATGATCGCACGACCAGGGTGGAAACTATTGGACGCTGTTTACCCCTGGAATCTGGGAACTTTTGCACGCTGTTTTACACGCATATGCGGCCTTTTCAAATGGGAAGTGGCCAAGCCTGACCGCTACGGCGCGTGGCCTGCTACTCCACCGCCTCGGTGACCTTATTATGGAGAACGCCGAGAAACTAGCCGACCTGGAGGTTAAGGATAACGGCAAGCTGAAAGCTGAGATGCTCGGGCAGATGAGATACCTGCCGCAGTGGTTCTACTACTACGGTGGACTGGCTGATAAAATTGAAGGCGCTGTTACGCCGATCGATAAGCCCAGCATGTTTCATTATATCACATACGAGCCGCTAGGGGTTGTGGCCGCAATCGCCCCGTGGAACTCGCCCCTCCTGCTCGCTGTTTGGAAAATTGCCCCAGCACTTGCGGCAGGCAACACAGTGGTCGTCAAGCCGTCTGAGTTTTCGTCAGCGTCGACACTGCTCTTCGCTGATCTCGTGCATCAGGCAGGCTTTCCGAGGGGCGTACTGAACGTGGTGACCGGCTTCGGTGCTGATGTCGGCGAGCCTTTGGTGAAGCATCCGCTCGTCGCTCGCGTCGCATTCACAGGGAGCGATATAGGCGGCAGGCGCGTCTACACCAATGCTGCCCAAAATCTAAAGCGTGTCTCACTCGAGCTCGGCGGAAAGTCGGCCAACATCGTTTTCGAGGACGCTGATCTCGACGATGCCGTAAAAGGGGTGGTGTCTGGGATCTTCGCAGCGGCTGGCCAAACGTGCATGGCCGGCTCAAGACTGCTGATACAGCGGTCGATCCATGACGTTTTCGTCGATAAGCTTGTCGTTTTCATGCGCAACGCAAAGCTGGGAAGCCCATTTGACGCCGACACCAATGTCGGTCCGTTATCGACGAAACCGCAGTACGAGAAGGTGCTAAGTTATATTAACATCGCCATCGAGGAGGGTGCGAAATGCGTCCTTGGAGGAAAGCGGTCCGCCAAACCCGAGCTCGAGAATGGCCTTTTCATAGAACCTACGATCTTTATTGGTGTGGCGAATACTATGAGGATCGCACAGGAGGAGGTGTTCGGGCCCGTTTTGGTAGTTATCCCATTCGATAACGAGGATGACGCCGTCTCTATCGCGAACGATACTCAATATGGCCTCGCGGCTGGTGTATGGACTCAGAACCTCGCCCGCGCAGTCAGCATCCCAAAGCGTCTGCAAGCTGGGACGGTATGGGTAAATGCCTATCGCGTGGTCAGCTATATGGCACCTTTCGGGGGTGTAAAGACCTCGGGTATTGGACGCGAAAATGGAATCCGCGCCATCTACGAATACATGGAGTCAAAGAGCGTCTTTATGAACGCTGGAGCCAAAACGGCCAATCCGTTCGTGCTGGGCTAATTACCGATCGTGTCCCACGACGTGGTGTAGGAGGCCGCTAAGAGGCCTGCCGGAGGGACCGCCAAGAGTCTGGCGCAGGCAGGCCGGTTAGTGGCCACCGCAGTAATCTTGGGTAGCAACCATTATGTGCGTTACGGTATCGGCTGCCCGACTCTCCCGTAGATTGCCGGCGGATGAGCCAGCCCTCAAGGAGGCTTCGCGCCGCATTGCGGTGGCCTTCGGCCATCCTTGACCGACGGCTCATCCGCCGCGTCGCGATTACAGGTCGGGACAAGGAACGGTCTCTTATGATCGAACCAGGAACGTTAATTCGACTTGATCAGCTTACGCGCCTGCGGGTCGCGTTTCCTCCCAGGGTGTGCCGCGGGCGATCACGACATTAACGTGAGCGTCCGGTGAGCTGGTTTTGTTTAGGTGCGAAATTAGCACAAGTTACGTCACAGATGATTCGTTTGTGACGTAACAGGGTACGAATGGCCAAGGTTGAGATCCTGACGGGCGCCGAGCGACAACGTCGATGGTCGACAGAACTGAAGCTTTCGATATTGCAGGAAGCATTTTGCGCAGATGGCTGTGTTTCGGCATGGAAAAAGGACCCCCATGGAGGGGTGATCGGCGTCCAAAAGGGGCTCTGACTCACATTTGGTGGATGTTGAGCTCATAGGGGCCAATAACGCGCGCCTGAAGGAGATCGAGCTTCCCTCGGCCATACATCTGGCGTTTGACGAGCTTCAGCTTTGTGATCTGACCCTCGGTCTGTCCGTTTGACCAGGCCGATGTGATCGCAGCGGTGACAGCCGCTTTGTCCCTAAGGACGCCGTTGGCGAACGACATGACGAGGCTCGGTTGCGCTCGCTCTAACCATGGGTCGAGCATGTCCAGGCATCCCTTGCGCACCATCGCTTGAAAACCGGCAACGATCTCGCGTGCTTGCACGAGGAGCGGCACACCGGCCTCGATGGCGGCCACCGTGACCACTTCGGACCGCGACAGCTGATCGCGACTGACGGTCAGCAACCGCGCAATGGTTCGTGCCGCAGGTGTTCGGCTCGGCGCGTTATCTGTTTTGTCCCCTTGGCGCCGACGCGTGGCCCATTCGCTGACGACGCGCATGCAACCGCGAAAACCCTTCTGCTTCAGCAGCCGCCAAAGTGCAGCTGCGTTGCGATCACCAGCGGCCCAGCGCTCGTCAAGCCAAGGCAGATACAGCTCGAGCGAGCTCTCCCGCATGCGGAAGATATCGGAGCGCTGTCCACGCAAGATCCGCCGGACGAGGCCGCGGCTGTATCCGGTTCGGCGCATGATCTCCTTGATCGCGATCCCGTCCTTGGCCAGGCAGAGAATGGCGGCGTTGTCTTCTTCTCGGCGGAGATAGCCTTCGTATTGGATCCGTTCGGCAGCGGTGAGCAGGCTGGGGTTGATCGTGGCCGCGCCGATCACAGAGCGGATCTGACGTATCGACTTTCGGACCGCATCGAGAAAGGCGCGGCTCGCATTTTCCATAAGGTGCCAGCGGTCGGCAACCTGGGTCGCATCGGGCAACGCTTTGGCCGTGGCGAGGGCGTATGCCCCGCCACGATCGCGCGCAACCACTGCGATCTGCGGCTGCTGCGACAGCCATTCCCTTGCTGTCGCGGGCTCACGATCAGGCAGAAGCGCGATCGTTCGCCGCCGCTCCAAATCACAGATCAGCGTTCCGTAGCGGTGATTGCGCCGCCACGCCCAGTCGTCGATCCCGATGACGGTCGGCCGCACAAAAGGCGGACTGCCGCGTCGGCGGATGACCCGCAGCAACGTATCCCTGCTGACCGGCACCATGAGCCGACGCGCAAAGCTGGCCGCCGGTCGGCCGCCCAGTGCCAGACCAAGATGATGGACAATATGATCGAGACGCGCCGTTCTGCGTGCCCACGGGACTAGCACGTCATCGTCGAAGCGCTCGGCGAACACACGCCGCCCGCATAGAACGGTCCGACAATAGAACCGACGCGCTCGCACCCTGAGGCGAACAGGACGCCCAGCGATCGGCAGGTCCGCCAAGCACCGATGATATCGGCTATGAACTCGGCCGGATTGGGTTCCGCACCCAGGACAGACGCTCGCGGTTTGAACGGAGCGCACGGTGATCAGCGCGCTCGCGCTATCGCTCGTGACCTCATCGACGACGAAACCGCGTGGAACGAGAGCAGTGGCGCGAAAAGTTTGGGGCATGGTAGCGAACTCCCTCGATGATCCGAGCCACACAGCACCCCAATTCCATCAAAAGTGAGTCAAAGCCCTTTTTCACGCCGATTGACAAGCGTGAGCCCCGTAAGTTTCATAACTCCGTATAGGATGAGGAGAACTGCCAGGAGCGATTGCGCGACCCAAGTCGCAACGCTAAGAGCGGGGCTGATTTTTGGCACGACAACGGACTTTTTGGGTCGGTCAAATGAATTGTCTAGGGGCATCGACGCTCTCGTTTGTCAATCGGCGTCCAGTGCGCGCGCGATCTCAACCACCCGCTGTTGCGACAGGCTCGGCACCCCATCTCGAACGACTCGGGTTGTGTGAGGAGCACCGCGTGCATCTCGGGACTGCCGTAGCGACCATGATACTGCGTTTTGAGCCGCCGCACCCTGGTCAGCGAGTGCCGATTATTGGCCGCCCGCGCACTCTCCCGGCTGCGACCGCCCAGCCATAAAAGCCTGGCTGAAACCTTGAGCGCGCGGCACATGAGGCACACAGGAAAGGTGGCTTGATGATGGGGCAGCTACCAGAGCGATCAAGGCTTCCAGATAGAGGACGAGTGGCTCGGCCGCCATTACCGAGAACTCCGCGTGCCAATACTTTGAACGCCCATCACGGCAATGAGCGTCACGCCCCAGATTCCCAATGTCAGGTATTCACTGAAACCCAGCAGGTTACAGCCTGAAGAAATGACTTGAAGGACACCGAGCGCGAGTATGATCCCACCAACCTTGCCAAAGCCGCCGAACGGATCGACGCCCCCGAGGACCGCGGCGAGAACTGTGACAAGCAGATAGGATTTGGCGTAGGCCGAGCTCGCCGAATTGAATCTCGCCAACATCAGGCAGGCCGCCAGAAAGCAAAGTATTCCCGACAAGGCGTAAACCTTGATCAGAACCCTCCCAACATTGATGGACGAGTAGCGGGTTGCCTCGGCGTTGGAGCCCGTCATCGCGAGCGCGATACCGAACGCGGTGCGCTTTAGAAGGACGCCAATCACCAAAGCGGCGATCGCCATGATAATAAACGTCAGTGGGATGCCGAAGACCAGGCTGTTTCCGACTGCCCCGTATGCAGAGGGTAATCCAGAGACGACTTTGCCTTGTGTGAGAAGAACACTCGTCCCCTCGACCATTGACTGAACGCCCAGAGTGATAAGGATCGGATGAACCCCGGTCCGAGCGATGAGCAATCCGGTCGCCGCACCGACGGCGAGTCCAACCGCCAGACCGGCCGCCAGGCCGACAGCAACGCCAAGCATGACGGCGGAACCGGACGCCCCAGCCGGGATCAAGGCGCTCATGACGACAACCATGACGAGCCCGCAGGCATTCGCTGTCGCGATGATAGCCAGGTTCAAGCCACCGGATATCATTGGAAGCGCCATCGCCATCGCGAGCAGGGCGAGCTCCGGAAGCTGGAACATCATCGATCGGAGAGTGCCAATCGACAGAAAGCCTGGGATGCCGATCGAGAAAGTCACGAGCAAGATGATAAGCACGATCGAAAGGCCAGGGAGCTTCCCGGGAATACCCCGCGTCAGTTGCTTCATCAGGGTATCGAGACCGAAATGCGTTGGTACGGTCATGGGGCCCTCAGCCACGGGTCGGAGCTTCCAGGTCAATCGCCCGGCTACGGCGCCTGCCCCGGGCGGACATCACCGTGAGACTCGTCGAAATCACGATAACGGCTCCCGTTATGATGCTGAAGCAGTAGGGAGAGATGCCAATCAGATTGAGGCCATTCTGAATCACTGCAAGAAGGAGGATACCGATCACCACTCCGCCGACCGTGCCGACACCGCCACTGAGACTGGCACCGCCCAGGACAGCCGCCGACAGCACCGAGAGCTCGCTCCCATAAAGTGCATTCGGGACACTCTCACCGACACGATGCGCCTGTACAAGGCCCGCAAGCGCCGCCATAAATCCAAGGAATCCATAGGCAAGGTAATGCATCTTCGCGATACTAATGCCGATGCGGCGTGCTGACTCTGGATTGCCACCCATCGCGTAGAGTTGGCGCCCAGCCTTTGTTCGATTGAGCAGCAGCCAGGTGAGAACAATCGCGAGGACCATGACAAGAATGGGCAGAGTGATGCGGATAAGATCACCGTTTGGGGCCGTCGTCTGAAACAAAACAACCCGGTCCGACCACCAGTCCGGCAGATTGTAGATCGAATGACCACCCGTAAAAAACATCAAAAATGCGAAGTAGGTGTTCATCGTTGCGATTGTGATAATAATGGAGGTCACGCGCGCGTAGTGAATAAGCGTCGCATTGATGCAGCCTAGAAGAACGCCAATGAAAAGACCCGCCGGAAGCACGACAATCGCGGGCAGGCCGAATTGGGTTGCCAGCATAGCGGCCACATACTGCGCGACAGATGCAACGGCTGCGAAGGATATGTCGATGCCGCCAGCGATGAGGACCACGAAGACTCCCATGGCCATAATGGCCTGGACGGAATAGCCCTCAAGGAGATCGACGAGGTTCGACAGGGTCAGGAAGGAGGGCGCCACGACGGACAAAGCAGCGCAGACTGCGAGGAGTACTACGATCAACCAATTTTCCGGGCGCGCCCGGAAGGAATGGAACAGCCGGATCGTCGCGGCATTAGGCATAGATCTTCTCCTCCAGCGCATGCTCGGAAATGTCACCCGGAAGATACGAGCCCACTAGTCTGCCACTTCGCATGTGCAATACCCGGTCGCAGGTTGCGAAGATTTCCATAACCTCATCTGAGATAACGATAACCCCGACGCCGCGCTCCGAGAGCGCGCGAATGACGTCGTATATTCCAATCTTGTTCTTGATATCGACGCCAACCGTCGGGCTATCGAGTATCAAGACCTTGGGCGATGTGGCCAGCCAACGGGCGAGGACAACGCGCTGCTGATTGCCACCGGAGAGCGTTGAGATCGGATGGTCCAGACTACCGATTTTAATCGAAAGCTCGTCCACCCAATGCTGAGCGGCAGCATGTCTGCGGCTGGGAGAAATCAACCCTAATCGATTGGAAAGCCGAGGCAGGATTGCGAGATTCGTGTTGTCGGCAATCGATTGCCGGGCATTGATTCCGAGATTCAGTCGATCTTCGGAGACATAGGCGATACCGGCCCGTGTCGCATCCTGATTCGAGTGAAGACGCACAACGTTGCCATTGAGACGTATCCCGCCGCGATCAGGCCTTGTCATGCCAAACAGGGAAAGCGCCAATTCGGTTCGTCCCGCACCGAGGAGGCCGGTAATGCCCAGAACCTCGCCCTTGCGTAGGGTGAATGAAATATCGTCGTATTCGCCCGCCCGCGATAAGCTGGAGACTTCCAGGAGAGGCGGCGCCGCGGACATGTCGCGGGCTGCCATCCGCTGCTCCAAGTCGATCCCGGTCATGAGTTTGGCAATAGCCCTCTGGTCCAGTGCCCCAGCGGGGTAAGTGCCAACCATGCGGCCGTCACGCATGACGGTAACCCGCTGGGCAATCTCGACCACCTCTTCCAGCCGATGGGAAACGAACACCACGGCAATGTTCTGCGCGCTCAGGCGACGAACAATGTCGAGCAGGCGCTCCACCTCGGCCCGTGTCAGCGAGGCTGTCGGTTCATCCATGAAGAGAAGGCGAGCCTGGGCCGCCAGACCGCGGCAGATGGCCACGATCTGGCGCTCGGCGATTGAAAGGGACGACACCAAAGCGCCTAAGGGCAAGGTGAAATGAAGCCGCTTGAGCGTCGCCTCCGCGGTCGTCTTCATCCGGCGCCAGTGGACTGGCCGCGCCAGGCCATCGAGGTTCTCCTGCATCGCGATATTCTCCGCGACCGTCAGGTTCGGGAACAGGGAAAGGTCCTGGAATATGACCTGGATGCCGAGCGCGCGGGCCGCGTTCGGGTCCAAAGGGAGCACCTCGCGGCCTTCGACTTGGATGGAGCCGCCTGGATCGGGCGGATGCACACCCGCAATCGTCTTGATCATCGTCGACTTGCCGCAACCGTTCTCGCCAACCAGGCAATGCACCTCTCCAGGTGCTATGTCCCAGTCAATCGCGTCCAAAGCACGAAAGCCGCCGAACGTCTTGGAGACGCCCGTCAGCCGCAAGAACGGCTGCGCAGTCACAGCCCGAGAGCCACGAGGGAGTCAATCGTCTCCTTGGTGATGGGCTGAATTTTGTTCGCCATAATCACCCGTGTCGTGGGATCGACGGTGACTGCGCCAACCTCCGGCAACACCATTCCATTGGTCACCGATTTTCCGCTCAGGATAAGAGCCCCAATCCTGACGATGGTTTCACCTGCAAGAAGCGGGTTCCAAATATAACCGACGGTAATCGCGCCCGAGCGGATGTACTTCGCGCCCTGCCCCGGCGAGAACGGGCCAACCACGAAGATCTTGCCGATCTTACCGCGATCATCAACCGCACGGGCGCCCCCAATAGGACCCTGCGAACCGAAGGCCAGCACGCCTTTGAGTTTAGGATGGGCGCGGATCTGATCAAGCACCGTGCGATAGCTGTCGTCCAGGCTCTCTCCGACACCAAACCTGCCGCCAACAAGTTCCATCTTCGGGTATTTTGCCTTTTGCAGCGCGACTGCGGCATCCGCACGCATACGATGCTGCGGAACCGTCAGCGAGCCCACGATAATCATGTACTGGCCGACCCCGCCCATTGCCTGAGCCAAGGCCTCAAAATGTCGCACGCCGTCCGCGGCTGGCGTCGTGAACTCCAAATCCCAGTCATTCCCCTGCTGGAGAGGACTCTCATGAGTGATAATCTTGATACCTGCGGCGTGAGCTCTTTGAAACACGGGCACCAGCGCATCCGCATCGTTCGGGACGACCCCAATGACGTCCACTTTACGTGCGATCAGATCCTCAATGGCCGCAACTTGTTGCGCCGCGTCAGCCTGCGTAGGACCAACCATCCAGGCGTCGGTACCGGTCTCGGCGCCAGCTCGCTTGATACCGACTTCCATCGCATTGAACCAAGGAATACCGCCGATCTTGACGACTACGGCGATCTTCTTCTTCGCCGCTTCAGCACGCGCTGATAGGCCGGGCAAGACGAGCAAGCCGCTGCTTGCGGCCAAAGCTAAACCACGTCGTCTGGTGATCATCGCACCCCCCTTTTATTTCATGCAAGCGACTCTCTTGGTCGCCGTAAAACGTTTCACGCCTCGACTAGAGCTGCGATTGGTTCGGCGTGTCAACTCCTTTTTGAAGCCAAAGACGATAGTCAGGATTGCCTATTGCCTCCCAGCGATCGCCTCCTTTAAACGTTTTACAAGATATCGTGTTCTAACGGAGTTGGCTGGTGGTAGAGAGAAAGCGTCCGTCAATTCGCGAGGTGGCGGTCATGGCCGAGGTCTCGGTCGCGACGGTCTCCAACGTTCTCGGCGGTCGCAAGCCCGTTAATCCAGCGCTCGTGGCGCGGGTGGAAGCGGCTGTTAAAGCACTTGGCTATCAAGCCGATCGTGCGGCCTCTCAACTGCGAAGCGGCAAAGCGCGGGTCATCGCGGTTCTTGTGCCATCGCTCGACAACCCATTCTTCACATCGATCATTGCGGGTCTTGAACAGGCCGTGCAGTCCGAGGGGTATGACATCATCGTCGCAAGCTCTAACAATGACGAAAGGACGGAACGCAAGCGCCTTGTGGCTCTGCTATCATGGCGTCCAGCGGGAATTGTGATACTTCCGACCGACGACAAGTTCGGTGCCCGCGACTTGCTTGAGGGAGGGGAGGCGCCCTTTGTGGTCGTCGATCGACTTCCACCTAGACTGGTTGCCGACACCGTCGCTGTCGACAACCAGCAGGCAGCGACCATGGCGTGCGAACACCTCGTTGCCCTTGGACATCGCGATATTCTGGTAGTCGCCTCGACGCTGAAACTGGCTAACATTCGCGCACGACTTTCCGGCATCCGCCGCTGTTTCAAGAAGGCGCATTTACCCGAGCCGGAGCTCGTCGAAGCGGGGTTAACGCTTGAAACAGCGTCTGAGAGACTTGCGACATGGTTCGAAGCAAACGATCGCCCCACCGGGATCATTGCGCTGACCAACTTCACGACCGTCGCCGTCATCGCGTCTTTGGGTCAGCACGGTCTTCGCATCCCAAAGGACGTCTCTCTGGTCGGCTTCGATGACTACATTTGGATGCGAGCGGCGACACCCACGATCACGGCAATACGCCAGCCCGTCGAGCAACTTGGGGCACAGGCCTGGGCCTGTCTTCGTGAGCGGATCGAAGACGGCCGATCGAACAATCGGACCCTACGTCTGCAATGCAGCTTGCAAATACGCGGCTCCACGGCCCGTGCCGCGGAGCTATCGAAAAACCCCCGCATCCGTCCGAAGGCCGTCGCCTGACGGCGTTCGCCGATCGAGTCATCTGAGAAAGGGAGTAAAAACATGAATAAACTTGGGGTTCACGCTTTTGTCTGGACCGAGGGCTGGACGAACAATGATGCAGCCAAAGCAATCGGGCTGACCGCGGAAGCAGGATACGATCTGATCGAGGCCTCGGCGATGGACTTCGGCGCCTTTGATGTCGAATTCACACGAAAAGTGTTGGAGCAGAACGGCCTGGGGGTAACCCTGTCATTCGGACTTGATTCCACTCAAGACGTCTCGTCGGGAGATCCGGCACGCGTGCGGGCGGGCGAACAGCGGCTGATGGATGGCGTGGCGCTCGCCCGCGATATTGGCGCGACCCACGTCTGCGGCATCCTCTACTCGGCGTTCCAAAAATACTCAGTGCCCCCGACACCGGAAGGAATCAAGGGCTCCGTGGACGTCGTCCGCCGGGTTGGCGAAAAGGCCAAGGAGAGCGGCATCACGCTCGGCATGGAAGTGGTCAATCGCTACGAGTCGAACGTCCTCAACACGGCCGCGCAAGCCGTCGAATTCGTCAAGCGGGTATCATTGCCCAACGTAAAAGTGCATCTCGACTGCTACCACATGAACATCGAGGAAGCAGACGTCGCGGCTGCGATACGCGATACGGGGAACAACCTCGGGTATTTCCATACGGGCGACTCTCACCGCGGATATCTAGGCTCGGGATCTATCGACTTTAGCAAGATATTCCGCGCGCTGGTTGCCATCGACTACCAAGGACCAATTACATTCGAGTCGTTCTCGTCGAAAGTCGTCGGACAGCCGTTGGAGGGAATTCTCGGGATCTGGCGCAATCTTTGGGAGGATAGCCGGGACTTGGCGACCCACGCAAAGGCCTATACCGAAGTCCAGTTGAAGTCAGCACGTGAATCAATTGCTAACCCGGGACGCAGCCGATTGAACTAAAAAGCCTTTCGATCATTGCTCTCGCCGCAAACCTCACCCAGGACGACAGACTTCTCCGGAGGCAGGTCAGCGGCGAGGGCAACAACCAATTCATCAATCCAGAGGGGAACGGAGACATCCTGATTATACTTACGCCGGGTCAGGGAAGATCGCTTCTTTCTGCGAAATAGGAGGGCGGTCACGGAATGGGTTGTCACGCTCGAGGCGGAGACGGGCTGGGGGGTTCTGTCAGGTGTCGCGCCGGCATTCTGAAGTTCTACGCGGCACGCACGAGAATCTACGCGTTCTGCATGATGTTGAGCGCAATGGAGGTTGCTTTGGCGAAGCGGGCGCGGCGGAGAGAGGAGGAGACGATCTGGTTGTGACGGCGACGAGGGCGAAGAAGATTGCGGAGTTCCCCATGTTCTCGGCAGAAGCGATCGGCAGCGTCGTGGCTTTTGAAGCCCCGCATACATCGGATCCTGCCTTTGATGCCGCGATGGTCCTGTTCAAGGCGATTATTCAGATAGACACTGGTCCGGTGCTGCACGGTCTTGCCCAGCACAGTGCGGATCGCTCTCGGGTAGGAGCCATGGCCGCTTCGCGCTGGAATACAAAAAGCGGTTCTGTCGCAAATTTCCGGAATTGACACGCGAGGCCGGGGGACGCTCTGGGTTTATCCTGCCAGAGAATAGAATTGCTGCGCCGGACACAGGTTGCCTGTTGTGCGCAACTGGCCTTTCCGAAGCATATGCATGAGCTCGATGCCAGCAAGCGTCATCGCCGCTGACCGGAAGGATTTGAAACCGAGCATTGGTCGCGCCAGGCGTTTGATGGCTCGATGATCTTGTTCGACGATGTTGTTGAGGTATTTGATCTGACGGATCTCAATGGCCGCCCCGAATTCAGCGTTGTGGCTCACAATCGCAGCCGTGTTGGCGCCGCTCTTATCGATCGTGATCTTCTGAGGCGTGCCGCTCCCCTTGATCGCCTTGCGCAAGAACCGCAGGGCGGCTTTGCGATCTCGCTTCGCAGTCAGAAGGAAATCTACCGTGGCTCCGGCCTTATCGACGGCTCGGTACAAGTACTTCCAAGCGCCTTTGACTCGGACATAGGTCTCGTCCATTCGCCAACTGGGACCCACCGGGTGCTTGCGCGGCCGGAACTCCCAATCCAACAGAGGAACATACTTGACCACCCAGCGATTGAGTGTGGCATGGTCCACCTCGACGCCGTGCTCTGCCATCATTTCCTCGAGCTGGCGGTAGCTGATCGGATACGCGACATACCAGCGGACCGCCAATAGGATCACGTCCCGCTCGAAGTGACTGCCCTTGAATTCGATCATCACATGCTCGCCGCTAAAACTCTCGCCGGCAAACATGCGCCAAGCGGATCGGTCGGCCAAATTTGCGACAGAACCTGTTATCCGCCTCCGCAGAGGATAATGCTCTTGAGCCCGTCCACGGCTCCCGCGAGATGACGCACATAGGCGTTCGGGACATCAGACAGTGATATTGTTTCTGCGACAAAAGGCTCAAGTGCGTCGGTCAGCTTCGGTAACATGGCACAGATATCATTGAGATCTGCGTCAGTAAACGCATGCGATCCCAAGAGAGAGAGTTCTCGTTCCACCAACTTGACCGGATCAACAACAGCGGCCGAGCCTGCGATGCCGACAAGGGCGATGCAACCGCAGCCGACAACAGAATCGACGAGTGACAAGAGGACTGCATGGCTGCCCGTTGTCTCCACGGCATAGCGAACGCGCAAAGTGCGGAGAATAGCGAGGCTGATCACCTCCGCACCGGTCGCGGCAGCAACACGTGTGGCGCGTTGCTCATTGCGATCTATGACTTTAACGGGATGGCCCGCCCGGCTCGCCAGCAGGGCGACAAGGCCGCCGATCGGACCGCAACCAGTAATCGCAATCACCGCACCCGCGGTGGGCGTCAGGCGCCGAAGCGCATGCAAAGCAACGGCGAGCGGTTCGGCCATCGCGAGATGGCGATCGGGTACACCGTCGGGCGCTGCCACGACGTTCCGTGCTGGAAGGGTGACTGACTCCGCAAAGCCTCCGTCAATCACTTCACCGAGGAACCCGAGCCGATCGCAGACCTGACCGAAGCCGTCACGGCACGGCGGGCAGTCGCCACAGATACACCGACTATCCACGATCACCCGCTGCCCCACCGAAACATGCGACGGCCCAAAACCGATTGCGCTGACCGTGCCGGTAAATTCATGCCCCGCCACCCAAGGCGCGCGGCTGATCCACGCGCCGGTCTTGAAGTTATGCAGATCGGACCCGCAGATGCCTGCGGCAGTAACCGCGAGTGTCACTTCGCCTGGTTTCGGCGGTTGAGGCGCGTCGATATCTTCGACCCGGAGATCCTGGACCGCGTGTAGCCGGACAGCGCGCATCAACTAGCCCCTCGGATCGGTTTGGTGCGGTTCGCTCACAGTATTGACGTGGAGGGAGAACCCTTCGTCGGTCCTAGTATCCTGGCTGCTGAACGTCATGAGGACGCCGCGGCTTCCTGGTCCCACCTCCCGAAAAGGATTGAGAGTAAAGAAGCAGATGACGATCGCCGCGGCCACGCCGCCGTAGAGGTAGCGGCGATCTATGCCGCAGAATGATCCGGGTCTCATCCCAGAGTCGAAGGGACGATCCCCAAGCAACGGCGTATTAGGAACGCTGGCCATTAGCTTTCGCTCCTTAGGACCCATTCAGCAGTTCTACCATCTTCCTGGAGGTTGTCGCCTCGATCAGGCGGCTCGTCGTCGATTCCACAGTATCTTGGCAGCCAGCCCGAACAGCTCCCACTGCAGGGGCCGGACTGCCGAGACCAGCCACGGGCGACGAAGGCGGCGGGGCAACTCAAAAGAGCACGCCGTGGCAACCCCTTCCCAACAGGGGTTCATAACGCTGATTGTTTGACGCGGAGTCAAAGAATTCATGGATCGACGATGCAATGAGGTTTGGCACCAGACTCGATACAGTTTAAGTTTCTTGAGATCTGGAGGACATCGAACTTGGTCATCGTCAGAGAGGCGATAGGACGGCTTGAACTTCAGGCGCCTTATCATCCCCTGCTACCCATCCGTTCAAAGCAAATCGGTCGGAAATGGATGGGCCCTCAGATCAGCTGGGTCTTTCCTCTCGAGGAGGAGCCGGCGCTTCGCGCGCTCTGCCTCGACATATGGGCCGTCGATGGGTCGCCGGACAGCCTGCAAGACCTGGTGACGCTCCACATCGTCGTCGATGAACAGACCCCCCATTCGGCGGGTGTTCGAGGCCTACGAGGCGCCCGTATACCTTGTCGGGCGAGAGACGCCGCTTCGCTACAAAACCGGAGGGCAGCGCGGCCTGGCCGGGGATTCAGTTCTTGACCGGGAAACCCCGATGCTTCGTGACGCCCAGTATCTGGGCGACGAGCATCCCAAACGGCGCAGAATTCATCATGCGGGACGTGCCAAGACATGCAGTCGCCCGCTTCCAGGCTGCCGTCAGTGCGGCTGGTCGGGTGGGCGTCGAAACACTTGAATGACCGAGCTCGGAATTCGTCCAATCTCACTCAGTCTCGTCGGCGGATTTTAGCGGCGGTCAGACCGCCTTCTTGAGCGTCGGGGACGCTTTGAACCTGACGGTTTTCCCTGCCTTGACCTTGACTGCCTCTCCGTTACGCGGGTTTAGCCCCTTGCGAGCCTTGGTCTTGACGACGCGGAAGGTGCCGAAGCTCGGGAGGGTGAAGCCGCCAGAACGCTTCATCTCCTTGACGATGGCGGCTATCAGATCGGCCGCAGCGCGATTGGCTGCGACGCCAGTTAGCTCTGCCGATTCCTGAAGCACAGAGGCAATAAAAGCCTTCGACACGTCGGATTCCTTTAAGATTTTGTAAACAGACTCTGCCGCACGGTATTCACGTCACAAGCCGCCAGCCGCAGTCCGAGAGAAGACGGTCGGATGACTACGCCGCCTTAGGCAGCTTGCGAACGGCATTCTTGCCAACCAACGGCTTCTTCGTCGTTGAGGGGGTAATTGCCTTTGCGGCCTTGGCCCTTTCGCGCGCTGCCTTAAGGACGTCACGGATGGAGGCAAGTGCGGCCGTGACAACCGCCGCGCGCCTATGGAGAGGGATTGTCTCTGCCGCTTCGTGGAACGCTCGGGTGAGAGTCTTTGTGCCGCGCAAGGCGCGAGTCGCTTGGAGAGCCATGAACGAGCTTTCAATAAATCTATCTCGCATATCGATCATCTTTACCAGACTTGCAAGATCGAATTATTTTGGAGACTTCAATGGCCAATACTTTTTAACGACCTTTTCACTCAACGACATTGAGCGACTACAATGTCTGACTTAGAGCCCGAGCTTCCCGGCCGGACTTGCCGTGTTCAGCTTGGTCCGCCTTACATAGCCGCGCATTGTTGCCAAGCTGCGGTGGCGGGTGTGGCCCATGATCTCTTCATCGGGGACGCCGTTCTTATAAGCGGTCGTCACAAAACCCGCCCGCATTCCGTGTGGCGTGATGGGCTCCCAAATCGTTCCGCTAATCTGAGCTTGGCCCGCGCGCTTTTTTAGAATCTGCCGAATGGCGTCCGGGTCCAGGCGCCCTGAGTGGACAGAGCCCCAGCGGTCTACTTTTCTGAAGATGGGGCCGGAGGAGATTTCCGCCTGTTCGAGCCAAGTCTTCAAAGCGATGACCGGGCAGGTTTGGGAAAATCGCCCATGTGGCAGACCTACCTCGGCGCCGGCACCCTCCTTATCCGTTTTGGAGCGGATGATCAGGAGGCGCATGCCCTCCGGTGTCCATGTCACATGCTCGACATCGAGCCCAACAAGTTCGGACCGGCGCAGGGCACCTGCAAAGCAGACCAGGACGAGAGCCTGATCCCGAAGTCCGGCCATGTCGTCGCTACAGGCCGCGACAAGCTTCTTGATATCTCCAGTCGTCAGCGCCGCCGACCGACGTGGCGGCTCGCCGTGCAGCCGCGCGATCCCACTGAGGGTCTCTCAAATCGCGGGATGGCGAGTGTCCAGGGGCTCGCCGGTCATCCGGTGGGCTCGCGCGATGGCGGCGACGAAGGGTCGAGAGGGCGTAGCCGCGGCCGGCGTCTGCCAGATAGGCACCGACGATCTCAGGCGTTGACGGCATGGGTTCAAGGTTGCGTTCGAGGCACCAGGCCTTGAAGGGCTCTGTTGCAACCTTCGTCGCCGTAGGTCGGGATGGGCTCCGTGCGGGGGAAGCGGGTCATGTCGGACTTCAAGGGGCGTCACTTCGAGGGTGAGATCGTGCTCTGGGCGGTCCGGTGGTATTGCCGCTATGGGGTGAGCTATCGCGATCTCGAGCAGATGATCGGCGAGCGCGGCGTCTCGGCGGACCATTCGACGATCTACCGGTGGGTTCAGCGGTATGCGCCCGAGATCGAGAAGCGGCTGCGCTGGCAGTGGCGCGGGCCGCGTTCAGCGAGCTGGCGGGTCGACGAGACTTACGTGAAGGTTCGGGGGCAGTGGGCGTATCTCTATCGAGCCCTCGACAAACACGGGAACACCATCGAGTTCTACCTTTCGCCCCCGCGCAACACCGCGGCGGCCAAGCGCTTCCTCGGCAAGGCGTTGACTGGCCTCAAGGACTGGGAGAAGCCCTCCGTCATCAACACCGACAAGGCGCCGACCTACGCCGCCGCTCTGGCCGAGCTGAAGGCGAAGGGCAGGTGTCCGGCTGATACGCTGCATCGGCAGGTTAAGTATTTGAACAACGTCATCGAGGCCGCCACGGCAAGCTGAAGCAGCTAATCCGGCCGGTCCGACGCTTCAAGACGCTGAAGACGGCCTACGCGACGATCAAGGGCTTCGAGGTGATGCGCGCGCTTCGCAAGGACAGGCGTCAGCCTTTAACGTCACCCGCGACATTCGCGGGGAGGCCCGCATCGTCGAGCGAGCTTTCGGCCTCGGCGCGTCCGCCCTGGCCGAGGCAGCGCAGTTTCTCAACGAGCGGCTCCAGCTCGAAGCGGCTTGACCAGCCAACCCGACGATCAATAGTCACCTTCGCGCGCCCTCGACCAAGCTTTGCAACAGTGCCGTCCTGCCTGGTTCTCGGTGCAGGCAACGCATTCAGAACGGAAGAACCCGAGCTCGCAACAATTCCACTCCCGCGCGGCCATACATGGAGCGCTTCAGGGTCTTCAGTCGGCTGATCTGGCCCTCTGTCTGGCCGTTGCTCCAGGGGAGCGTGAGCGCGTTCGTCACCGCGTCCAAATCGTTTTGCAGCATTCGGGCGAAGCGCTGCATCCCGTATATTCGGCAGTCGTGTGCGTCCTTGAGCCATCGACCAAGCGCGTCGATGTTTCGGCTACGCAGGATGCCTCGAAATCGCATCGCGAGCTGCCGCATCACCACGAACTCTGGCGAATTCGCCTTGAGCGCATCGACCGTTGCCCTTTGACGGACCGATAGCAGCGGGCGGGGCTTGATACACAATGCGCCCGCCGTCAGGGGCGAGAGGGGCCGACCGGTGGTAGGGTCGCGAGGCAACGGTATTGATGACGGGGGCGGCTGTCGCGCGTTTCCCTGGCCTTTGCTGCTTGTCTTGCTTCGCCATGGCGCAAGAAGGCGTGCCAAATGCGTGTAGCATCCCGTGTACCCGAGACCTTTGATCTCAGTGAACAGGCGGGTCGCGAGTGTGCAACCCTCTTTCGAGCGACGGGCCAGGTAGTCGTGGAAGTGTCCCGGTGAACGCGGTGACCTGGCGATCGCATTGCGCGGTGGCAGTCGCTCGAGCCTCACCCAGCGGTCCACGCGTCGATGGCTGAGGCCGAGTTCCTCGCAAATCGTCGTTGCAGTCTTGCCGGCGTCGTAGAGGGCACGAACCTGCGCAAACAGGTCTTCCCGCACGCCGTGGAGACCGGCCCTGGTATCTGCCGCTTCGGCCGCGACGGAGGCGCCCCGTCGAAGTGGTCTGCCCAAGCGGCCCAACTGCTGCTCGATCCGCTCGCGCAGGTTCTGCAGCAGGTGGAAGCGGTCGGCAACCTGGACCGCTTGCGGGGCACCATCACGCGCCCCCTCGGCATAAAGACCATGACGTTCACGGCTGACGACTTCGACTCCCGGATACGCACGCAGCCACGCTGCGGTGCTGGTCGAGCTTCGGTCTGACAGGATGTCCACCACGCGTCGCCGCTCCAGGTCCACCATGATCGTTCCGTAGGTCTGTCCCTTGGTCCAGGACCAGTCGTCGATCCCGACCACTCGGAGCGAGGCTCGCGGTGATCTGGCGCGGGAGCGACGTTTGAGATGATGCAGAACGGTATCATCGCTGGCCTGAAGACCGAGCTTTGATAGGATGCGCTCAGCGGGTTTGCCACCTGCGGCATGCCCGAGCGCCTGCAGGATGTCGACGACCTGGCACGTGCGTCGGACCAGAGGCTCAGCTAGCCCAGCCGGCTGCTCGGCAAATATCTTCTGGTCGCAAGTGGCCTCGCGACATCGCAGGCGGGCGACCCGAAGGCGAACGACGACCGGGATGCCATGCATTGGAAGGTCTCGTAGCCGCCGCCAGTAACTGCTGTGCCGAGCCTTCGAGCGACAGCCGCAGGCCGGACACAGGCCGTCGCCAGGCGCAGACACGACCCATTCCGCACCAACTCGCTCAGCGCCCAGCACATGGATTCCGAGACCGAAGGCGAACATAGCTTTCATCTTCTTCTCCTTCCCTATCTCAGAGCAAGATCTCCTAACTCGTCACGACCTGCACCGAGAACGAGGCAGGACCTCGTGTCTGTGCCAGGAATGGCGGACACATCCGGGGTGGCCGGTCATGGATCGTTTGACGGACAACAGTCGAACTGTATCTGCGGGATACCTTGGTGAAACCGGCTAGGATCGGTGCCCTCCTCACTCGGCCACCGTTTCGTTTCTGATGCTGGTGAACAACCAGTTCAGGAAGGCTCCCAGCCGCGGGGAGAGCTGCTTGGCACGGGGATAGAGCACCGACACAGGTAACGGCGACGGTGGGGTGTCTGTCAGCACCGGTATCAGTGCCCCGCGACGGAAATCCTTCTCCAATCGGTAGCGCGGCGCCTGCATCAACCCCAACCCCATGCGCGCGGCCGCTGCATAGGTCTCTGCGCCGCTTACCGTGACGCTCGTCGGCAGGATGACAGTGCGCGTCATGCCGCTGCTGATGAACTCCAGGGGCAGCACGCTGCCGGTCGCCGACGAGTGGAAGCCGACCATGCGCTGCCCGTCCAGGGCGTCGAGATCTTGAGGGATGCCGTGGCGCGCGAGATAGGAGGGAGACGCGCACGTCGTCTCTTCGAGCGTCGTCAGACGACGTGTGATCAGGTCGCTGTCGGGCAGGCGCCCGACGCGGATGGCGCAGTCCACGCCATCGCGCACCAAGTCGACGTAGCGGTCGCCCTCGCTGATGAACAGCTCGACACCAGGATATTCGGCCAGGAAGCCCGGCAGGTGCGGCACGATGAAGTGGCTCGCCATCGTCCCATGCACGTTCACGTGCAGCAGCCCTTGCGGCTTGGCCCCGGTCAGGGCGCCCTCCGCGTCCTCCAGCTCGGCGATCAGACGCAGGCATCGCTGGTAGTAGGCTTCCCCGTCGAGCGTCGGGCTGACATGTCGCGTCGTTCGCTGCAGGAGTGGAACGCCAAGGCGGGCCTCCAAGGCCTTCACGGCGTCGGTCACGGAGGAGCGCGGCAAGCCGAGGTCTTCGGCTGCGTGGGTGAAGCTCCTGCGCTCCACGATCCGGGTGAACACCCGCATGGCATCGAAGCGATCCATTGTTCGGCCTGTCGGATTGTGATGCCGGATCATACCCGATTATGCGCGCGGACGGGAGCGCCATGTCTGATGCGGTCCAGCCGCCGTCCCGCGGAAAACCAGGAGAAGGCATCATGAGCAGCACATCCCAGAAGGTCGCGATCGTCACGGGCGCATCGGGTGGTATCGGCGCTGCCGTGTCCGAACGGCTGGCCAAGGACGGCTTCACCGTCGTCGTGAACTATGTCGGCAACGCCGCGGGCGCCGAAGCCTTGGTGCGCAAGATCGAGGCGGCCGGGGGCCGGGCCACGACGGCGCAGGCCGATGTATCCGACGCCGCCGCGGTTGTCCGCATGTTCGACGCGGCCGAGGCTGCTTTCGGTGGCGTGGACGTGCTCGTCAACAATGGCGGCATCATGAAGCTGTCGCCGATGGCCGAGACCGACGATGCCCTGTTCGACCAGCAGGTTGCCGTCAACCTCAAGGGTGTGTTCAACGGCCTTCGCGAAGCGGCCCGGCGCCTGCGCAACGGCGGGCGCATCGTGAGCTTCTCCTCGAGCGTCGTGGGCCTCTACCAGCCCACCTACGGCATCTATGCGGCAACAAAAGCCGGCGTCGAGGCCATGACGCACATCCTGTCCAAGGAGCTGCGGGGCCGCGACATCACGGTCAACGCCATCGCCCCCGGTCCCGTCGCGACCAAGCTGTTCCTGGACGGCAAGCCGAAGGAGGCGGTCGAAGGCGCGGCAAAGATGTCCCCTCTCGGACGGCTGGGCGAGCCCGACGACATCGCCCGCGCAGTCTCGTTCCTCGTCGGCCCAGACGGTGCCTGGATCAACGGCCAGATCCTGCGCGCGAACGGCGGCGTCATCTGATCGCCTTCGTGCGGTCCCCCGCTCATCGCTGACCAACCGTCCCGATAGGAGAGTCTCGCATATCCCGATCCGTGATCCTCGTCACCGGCGCCTCGTCCGGCTTCGGCCTTATGACAGCCAAGGCCCTGGCCGAAGCCGGCCACACCACCTCCGCGTCGATGCGCGACACCGGCGGCAAGGGGGCGGCCCTCGTCACCGAGCTTTCGGCGTGGGGAAAGCAGCGCCACGCCGACCTCCGCACCGTGGAGCTGGACGTGCAGTCCGACGCGTCGGTGGACGCGGCCGTGTCCCATGTGCTGGCGGAGGCTGGACGGCTGGACGTGGTCGTCCACAACGCCGGGCACATGGTGTTCGGCCCTGCCGAGGCCTTCACGCCTGAGCAGTTGGCGCAGCAATACGATGTCAACGTGCTTGGCACCCAGCGGCTGAACCGCGCCGCCCTGCCGCACATGCGCTAGCGGCGGCAGGGGCTGCTGGTGTGGGTCGGCTCGTCCTCGAACACGGAGCGGCACCCCGCCCTTCCTGGGGCCTTACTTCGCGGCCAAGGCGGCGATGGATGCGCTTGCGGTGTCTTATGCGGGCGAACTGGCGCGCTGGGGGGGGTGGAGACCACCATCGTCGTTCCGAGATCGTTCACCACGGGCACCAACCACTTCTCTAATGCGGGCAAGCCGTCCGACATGGCCCGGGCGGCGGAGTACGAGGATGGCCTCTACGCTGGGGTGTCCGATCAGGCGCTGAAGGGACTGGCTGCCGTCTCGCCCGAGGACGCCGACCCGGACGAGGTAGGGCGCGCCATCGTGCGGGTCGTGGACACCTCCTTCGGCAAGCGTCCCTTCCGGGTTCACATCGACCCGGCGCAGGACGGCGCTGAGGTCGTCAACGGTGTCGCCGATCGTATGCGCCGGGAGATGTTCCGCGACATTGGCCTAGCCGACTTGCTGACACCGCGCACCAGGAACTGATCGGCGGTGCTGCGTGTCGGCCATTCACGAGGGCATCTGGGATCTGGTTCCGGCGGATCGCCTCCTGGTTGAGGCCAAACGCTGGACCAACCGGCTGCGCTTCCCCGTCATGCTGCTGTTCTTCCGCGCCCGGGACCGCTTCCCGCGCGTCGCGGCCGAGCTGGACGGGGCCGCGGTGGCGGAGCTGGCGCGCGCCCTTGGCGTGCCGGAGCCGAGCATCGCCGAACCGTTGCTGCCCGATGCTGCCGACCGCACGGCGGAGCGGCAGCGCGCCGAAATACGCACCCTGTTCGGTTTCCGCGAGGCGAGCGCCGCCGACGCGGCGGCGCTCGGCACATGGCTGCGCGACAAGGCCCTTACCCGGACTCGCGACCCCGTTGAGCTTGCCGCGGACGCTGAGGCCAAGTGCCGGGCGCTCCGTATCGAGCCGCCCACCCCCGACCGCATCGCGCGCATCGTCCGCACAGCAATGCGGGCCTACGAGGAAGGGCGAATCGCCGCAGTCCATGCCCGGCTGACACCGGCGATGCGCGTGAGCCTGGGCGCCCTGCTGCAGCCTGCCGGACCGAAGGCGACCGGTGATGCCGAGGACGGGGCCGTGCCGGACGGCAGGGTGGACGCTCCCCTCATCTATCTGCGCGCCGGGCCCGGCCGCTCCAGCGTTGCCAGCCTGCGTGAAGAGCTGGCCAGGCTCGGCACAATCCGCTGGATCGGCCTGCTCGCGGAGCTGTTCACGGACTGGAGCCTGCAGGACCTGGAAGCATGCCGCCAGCGCGTGGCCGTCGAGGCGCCCCATGAACTGCGCCGCCATCCGGACGCAGCCCGCCATGTCTGGTTGGCCGCCTATGTCCACCTGCGCGGCCGTGCCGTCACCTACACCGCAGCCGGCAAGGCGTTCCTCGACATGCTGGGCGTGTTCGCCGAGTTCAAGACCAACCTGCGCCGCGAGCTCCAGCTCGAAGGCATCAAGGCCGCGAAAGCCCTTGGTATCTACAAGGGCCGCAAACCCACGATCGATCTGGTTGAGCTGCGGCGTCTGCGCGATGAAGAGAAACTCGGGCCTACCGCCATCGCTCGTCGCCTTGGCATCGGCCGTGCCAGCGTTTACTGCGTACTCGGGACACATAAGCAGCCGGCGTAGCCGCGCGGCTCAGGCAGCGCGCTTACTTTGCGGCTGGTAGCAGCGCTGTTGGGTGAGGCCCATAAAGCATGCCGTTGAGGAACCGCCGATTGTCTTGCGCCGGTCGTGACCGGCGGCCCCGCTCAGGCGGCAACAGCTCGCCGATGATTGCCCATTCTTGGTCCGCCAGATCGCCGCGCACGCGCCAGTCTCCGCAAAGACCAGCCTTGAATCACAGCTTCTCTCGATAGGGAAGACCTTTTGTCAACAGAACCTAGAACATTTTGAGGCTCGATTAGGTTCCTGTGCTGGCGTTTATTTGATCGTTTATATCCCAGCCTCCGCCCAAAGCCTTATACAATGAGACCAGATTTGTTGCGATAGTCTGCCGGCTACTTGCTTGCTCCTGTTCCGCCGAAAATAAGGATTGTTCCGATGTCAGAACAGAAAGATAATTTGTGAAACCTTGCCGGTATTGGTCATTTGCAATTTTAAGCGCGTGCCGAGAGGCGATTACTTCAGCGTCGAGGTGCGCCTGCCGGCGCTGTTCGTCGTCGTAAGCAGTCAGGGCGTTATCGACGTCACGAAACGCAGAAAGCACCGTTTTTTGATAATCGGCGGCTGACTCATCTAGCTGCGCGCGTCTAAGAGCCAGCGTTCCGCGCAACCGCCCCCCCTCAAAAATTGGGATCGAAACGCTCGGTCCAAACGAATAGGTATTATTAACAATGTTACCTAGCGCGGAAAACGTAGTCGCCTGGATGTCCAAATTACCTGAAAGTGTGACTTTAGGAAGAAAGTCAGCTTCAGCTGCGCCAATAGCTGCGGTCGCAGCATGAAGGTTTGCGCTTGCCTCGCGTATGTCCGGTCGCCGTTCAATAAGCTGTGACGGTAGACCCACCGGCACGCTCGGTGGGACAGGCGGCTCCGCGCCCGGGACTTCGAGTTCAGCGCGAAGCGTCTGCGGATACTCCCCCAACAAAAGGCTAAGTGCATTTATCAGCTGTGCTTGCTGCTGTTCGAGCGGCGGGATTTGGGCGGCGATCGATTCCGCCTGGGCGCGTGATTGTTGCTCGTCGAGGTCGCTGGCGAGCCCCAGATGCGCGCGTTCTGCGGTCAAACTAACGCTGCGCTGTTGGCTTTGCAGATTTTCTCGCGTGATTCGCAACGTGTCCTGGGTACCGCGCAGCTGCAAGTAATCGTTCGCGACCTCGGCGATGGTCGAGAGCATTGTATCGTGCAGCGCCTCTGCCTGCGCCTGCGATGTGGCGCCGGCATTCTCCACCTGGCGCCGCTCACTTCCCCAGAGATCGAGCTCCCACGACGCATCGAAGCCGCTTTGAAACAGATCAAAGGGTGGGATCGCACCAGCACTTGTGGAGCTAGACGGCGGCGAGGCCCCAGAACCGCCGCCTCCGAGAAGACTGTCAACCCCGTTGGGGCTGATCCGTTCGCGGTCGTATGACGCATCCCCATCGATCTTTGGATACTGGTTCGCACTAGTGACCCGCAGTTGGGCACGGCTTTGTAATAATTTGGCCTGTGCTTCCTTGACGTCAAGGTTAGTCTGAATCGCCTCTTTCACTAGATGGTTGAGCACCGGGTCGTTGAAAGACTCCCACCAGCGCGCATTAATATCGTCAGCGACTGGCTTACTTGGAACGGCACTCGTTGTATGTCCCTCTAGCAAACTTGGGGCTGTCATCGATGACGGCGCTTTGAAGTTAGGCCCGACTGTGCAGGCGGTCAAAACCGGCATAACCAGTAAAATATAGTGCCTAATGAGCCGCACTGGAAGTTCCCTTCGGGCGCTTGGGCAGAAAGATACAGAGAGGCGCTACGAGCAATGCGATTGTCCCCAGGACAGCAAAGACATCGAGATAGCTCATCATCAAAGCCTGATTTTGGACCTGCCCAGCGATCGCGGTTAGCGAAGACGTGATGTCGTAGCCCGTATAGGGCGTAACGTGCTGCGCTAGGATTGCATGATGCATTTGCGTGTGTTGATCCAGCAACGTGGTCGAAAGTGACACGCCGACACTGCCTCCTAGATTGCGCATCATGTTTGATAGAGCCGAGGCATTGCCGGTCTGGTTTGGCGGTACGCCGATAAATTGAATCGATGTCAGCGGCACCATAAGGAACGGCATCCACATGATCTGCGATGCGCGCACGGTGGAGGCCGCGCCAAAATTCATCGACAGGTCAAGACCGGTGGCGTGCCAAAGCGCGATACCCGTCCCCGTCATGGCGATGAAAACCAGCCATTTTGGCTGCACGATGTTACTGAGGATGCCGGCAAAGGGCAGCACCAGCAATGTCAGCATGCCGCCGACAGCGAGGGTTAAACCTGCCGTCGTAGCGTCGTAACCCAGCAGCGACTGTGTCAATTGCGGCAACAGCTCCGTGGTGCTGTTGATCATGAATCCAACGACGAAAAGCATAAGCGCGCTAATCGCGAACGACCGTATGCTGAACAGCCGCAGATTGACGATCGGGTGGTCGTTCAACAGCTCCCACACCACCAGGCTGATCAGCCCGACCGCCGCAATCACGGAGAGCGCCACAATGAAGGTGGAGGAGAAACCATCGTCCCGGTCATACCGGTCCAGCACAATCTGCAATGCACCCAGACCAATCACGACCAAGGCGAACCCGACATAATCGATTTTCAAACCATGGGAGAGCAGCGCCTCACGGTCTTTCTTGACTTGGGGGCTGTCGCTGACGAAACGCCATGTAAGCAAAAGCGAGATTATACCAACCGGAAGATTGATGAAAAAGACACAGTTCCAGGAATAATGGTCGGTCACCCACCCACCCACCAGGGGCCCAATGGCGGGCGCCGTAATAATCGTCAAGCCGTAAATCGCGAACGCCAAGGGGCGCTTTCGTTCGGGAAAGGTGTCAGCAAAAATACTTTGCTCGACGGGGGCAAGGCCGCCACCGCCGATACCTTGCAGCACACGAAACGCCAGCATCATGGGTAACGAGGTGGCAAAACCGCAGGCAACGGAGCTTACGGTAAACAGCGTTACGCACAGCATGTAAAACCGTTTGCGGCCAATCACTTGCGCCAGCCAGCCGCTGATCGGAAGAACGATGGCATTGCTCACCAAATAACTGGTCAGGATATAAGTGCTTTCGTCTTCACTCGAGCCCAGGGCTCCTGCGATATGGGTGAGCGAGACATTGGCGATGGTGGTGTCAAGCACCTCCATAAATGTAGCTATCGAAACAATGATCGCAATCAGCCAGGGGTTATATGCTCCGGCGGCAGAACGCGGTAACTCCGCGTACGGATCGGGCCGTGCCATCTTAACGCACTGTGACTTCGGGAATCACGGACATGCCTGGTGCGAGAGGATAATTATGCCAGTCATCACCATCAAAAACAATTTTTACAGGCACCCTTTGCACGACCTTCACGTAATTTCCGGTCGCGTTTTCGGCCGGCAGCGTACTGAAAAACGATCCCGTGCCGCGTTGTAGACTTTCTATATGGCCGTGCAGAGGGTGGCCCGGATAGGCATCGACTGTTACGGTGACTAGCTGCCCAACTCGCATGTGCGTGAGCTGTGTTTCCTTGAAATTTGCTGTCACCCAGACCCTGCTGGGGACAATGGCTAACAAAGCCTGTCCTGGCATTACATAATTGCCGACATCGACCGAACGCTGCGTAATTCGTCCTGCCACCGGTGCGCAGATATGAGTATAACTAAGCTGAAGCTCAGCATTTTTGACCGATTCGGCGGCTTGACGTGACGAAGCATCGGCCGCGTCAATTTTGGCTTGTTGGGCAGCCAGTTGGGCCTGCCCTGCATTGACCGCCTGGCGTGCACTCTCCAATTTTGCGTTCATACCCAACGCTGTCGCCTTGCTTTGATCAAACTGCTGGCGAGAGATCGCATCCGGGCTGCTCGCTTCATAGCGAGCCAGGTCCTGCCGCGCCTGCGTGGCATCGGCCTGGGCCACCAGAACCTGGGCATTATCCTCATTCAAATCCGCTTGCATAGCTTGCAGGTCGGCGCGCGCCTGTGCGGCCTGTGCGGCGGCGTTGGCGGCGTTGGCCTGCGCTTGGCCCAGGCTCACTTCATAATCACGCGGGTCGAGTTCGAGGATGGGTTGCCCGGCTTTCACTTGGTCATTGTCGCCCACCAGAAGGGCCACCACCGGGCCACTCACGCGCGACGCCACTTTGCTTTGGAAACCGTCGATGAAGGCATCGTCGGTACTCTCAAACTGCCTTGCATGGAGCCAGTAGCAGAAACCGAGGACGACAAGTGTGCACACAACCAGCAGAACGCCCCCCGCAATCACAAGACGCTTGCGTTTGGAGGGTGGTGGTTTGCTCACGGCAGGATCGCCTACCCCTGTTTCGATTTCCGTGGCAGGCCCGTGCAAGCTCTGCTCACCTGTGGCATCGCCGGGGGTTTTAAACCGCTGCTGCTGTCCTGCACCGTCCATATTAAGCTCCTGGCTGAAACCGCCCTGCTCACATTATGGGTAGCCATTCCCACAAGTCAACAGAACGGCTACGTTCAGTTCCTATTAAATTCCAAATCTGTTTTGCCGGTAGGTGGATTGGGCGATTTGCGATATAAAGTTCGTAATGAAAGGCGCGTGCAAACAAAATGCCTACACGAAACCGTTTTTCTGCCTCTTCGGCGCCCCAAACTAGGACTCCGCGCGTTGGCCGCCCGCCGAACACGGAAACCGGGGAGGTTGAGGCGCGCATACTGGACGCCGCGACGGCTTTGTTTATGGAACAGGGTTATGAAGGTGTCAGCTTTGAGCAAATTTCCTCGATGGCTCATGCAGGTAAGGCCACGATCTACGCGCGATATGTTAATAAGGAGGCTTTGTTCAGAGCGGTAATCCGGCGTAGCATTGATAAGCGATTGGCGCTGGCTGAAACTGCGGTCGGGACGATCGAAAGCGGTGACAGGCTGACTCAGACCACATTGTTTTTGCTAGACAGGATGTTAACGGCGGAGGCCGTCTCTCTAACCCGCGTGGTCATTGGCGAAGCACCGCGCTTTCCGTCACTGGCTCGATTGGTTGACGAGTTTGGTCGGCAGCGCGCCGTTGAGATTATTTATCGGGTTCTGGCCGCCGAACACCAATCGGGAGTTATCTCTGACGCAAATGTAGATCGGCTTCCTGATAAAGAAACGGCGAGCCGGTTTCTAGAACAGTTATATCCACCCTTGATTTTAAGGGCTTTGATCGGTGAGAATATCGATACAATCAGAAGTGAAATTCCGCGGCGCGTATTGAACACGGTAATACGATTTCGCAGTATGCGAACCTAGAAAATCGGCTATGTTAGCCTTAAAGCGAATGCACGTCTCGCTCACCCCAAACGTCCGGCACGCCAACGCAATGCTGGCACCCCGCCTCGCCACAGCAACTCCGGCCATCTCGCGGCGTTGAGATGGCCGGTCTATTTTTTCCCAGAGCCTTCTTGAGTAGCTCATTTTGCATGCTCAGCTCGGCAAACATCCTCTTTAGACGGCGGTTCTCGTCCTCCATGGCCTTCATTGCTTCGTTCAGGTCGGAGATATCGTCAACTGGTGGCAGGTTGGTCAGCAAAGAGCAGGCATCACCGCCGGGCTGATTGAGCTGCTGCCGGTTTAGTGGACACGCACCTTAGCCTGACGCTTTGTTCCGCTCGAATTCCATAGGGCTGAGATAGCCGATGGTCGAGTGGCGTCGGCGTAAATTATAGAACCGTTCGATGTAGTCGAATACGTCGGCTCGAGCCTGGTCCCTCGTGCGATATACCTTGCGGGCTGTTCGCTCAGTTTTCAGCGAGGAGAAGAAGCTCTCCATTGCCGCATTGTCCCAGACATTCCCTGACCGACTCATGCTGCAACTAACGTTATGATCTGCCAAGAGCTTCTGGAACTGTTCACTGCTGTACTGGCTTCCCTGGTCCGAATGATGCAGCAACGCATCTGGTTTGCCGCGGCGCCAGATCGCCATCATTAACGCGTCGGCCACAAACTGAGCTGTCATTGTGACGCTCATCGACCAGCCCACGACACGACGCGAGAAAAGGTCAATGACGGCAGCCACGTAGAGCCAACCTTCTGCCGTCCAAAGATAGGTGAAGTCGGCGATCCACTTCTGGTTCGGTGCTGTAGCTACGAATTGGCGGTCCAGCACGTTGGCAGCCGCCTCGTTCCGCTCGCCCTTGTCGGATGGCAGGCCTCTGCGGCGCGGTCGGGCCCGTAAGGCTTGCTCGCGCATGAGCCGCTCAATGCGGTGCAAGCCACACACGTCACCCTCGGCCAGGACGTCATGCCAGACGCGCCGGGCGCCATAGGTCCGGTCGCTGCCGACGAAGCTGGCCTTGACGTGCGCGCCGAGAATTTCGTCGCTGCGTGCCCGAGCGCTGGGCGATCGGGTGAGCCAGGCGTGGAATCCACTGCGTGAGACACCGAGCGCCTCGCAAAGCCACCGCACCGGCCAAATCCCTCGATGCTTCGCCACGAAGCCGAATTTCATATCGACTCCCTCGCGAAGTAGGCTTTTTTTAGGATATAGTGCTCCGCCTTGAGCTTGCGACCTCACGCCGCAGACGATCTATCTCCTGCTGATCCGGCTTGAGCTGGCCCTGGCCCGGAAACGCCTGCCCAGGATCCGAGGTAACCTCCTTGATCCATCGTCGCAGAATGCTTTCGCCCACATCCAGGTCCCGGCTGGCCTGCACCAATGAAATCCCACGTTCATTAACTAGCCGGACCGCCTCCAGCTTGAACTCCCGGCTGAACTGTCGTCGCGTCATTTGCATCCTCCAATCTCGCGAAACACCTTAATCTCGGTGTCCACCAAACCGGCAGCAGCTCAGATAGCGGGGGTGCAATCAGCGACCGGAGTGCCGCTCATCGTGACAAGTCGTGGGCCTGGCCGGGAAAATGCGAGCTTTTCTTTATTCCCGCCAGCGGCAATTGAGATGTGCTTGGCGGGCAGCGATTTAGCCGGCGCCCACGACCTAGTCGGCAGTCGAACCGCTCCCTAGAGGGTGTTATGAACCTGCGGCTCCTCTACGAGCAGACCTCGGTGATCGTAACTACGAACCTCGCCTTCGGCGAGTGGCCGAGCATGTTCGGCGACGCCAAGATGACCACGGCCCTACTCGACCGCCTGACCCACCACTGCGACATCGTCGAGACCGGCAACGAGAGCTGGCGCCTCAAGAACTGCGCCTGAGTTCTCCCCCCTCCACCAGAAATCGACACCGCATTGATGTGCAACCCTTCGCCTACGGCTCAGGAGCGCACACCAATACAGCGGCGTCAGCAGAACAAGTGGGGTCCTTTTTGGGCTCTGACTCACTTTTGATTGAATGGGGTGCTGTCTGGCTCGGATCATCGAGGGAGTTCGTTACCATACCCCAAATTTTTCGCGCCACTGCTCTCGTTCCACGCGGTTTCGTCGTCGATGAGGTCACGAGCGATGGCGCGAGCGCGCTGATCACCGTGCGCTCTGTTCAAACCGCGAGCGTCTGTCCTGGGTGTGGAACGCAATCCGGCAGTGTTCATAGCCGATATCATCGGTGCTTGGCGGACCTGCCGATCGCTGGGCGTCCGGTTCGCCTCAGGGTGCGAGCGCGTCGGTTCTATTGTCGGACCGTTCTATGCGGGCGGCGTGTGTTCGCCGAGCGCTTCGACGATGACGTGCTAGTCCCGTGGGCACGCAGAACGGCGCGTCTCGATCATATTGTCCATCATCTTGGTCTGGCACTGGGCGGCCGACCGGCGGCCAGCTTTGCGCGTCGGCTCATGGTGCCGGTCAGCAGGGATACGTTGCTGCGGGTCATCCGCCGACGCGGCAGTCCGCCTTTTGTGCGGCCGACCGTCATCGGGATCGACGACTGGGCGTGGCGGCGCAATCACCGCTACGGAACGCTGATCTGTGATTTGGAGCGGCGGCGAACGATCGCGCTTCTGCCTGATCGTGAGCCCGCGACAGCAAGGGAATGGCTGTCGCAGCAGCCGCAGATCGCAGTGGTTGCGCGCGATCGTGGCGGGGCATACGCCCTCGCCACGGCCAAAGCGTTGCCCGATGCGACCCAGGTTGCCGACCGCTGGCACCTTATGGAAAATGCGAGCCGCGCCTTTCTCGATGCGGTCCGAAAGTCGATACGTCAGATCCGCTCTGTGATCGGCGCGGCCACGATCAACCCCAGCCTGCTCACCGCTGCCGAACGGATCCAATACGAAGGCTATCTCCGCCGAGAAGAAGACAACGCCGCCATTCTCTGCCTGGCCAAGGACGGGATCGCGATCAAGGAGATCATGCGCCGAACCGGATACAGCCGCGGCCTCGTCCGGCGGATCTTGCGTGGACAGCGCTCCGATATCTTCCGCATGCGGGAGAGCTCGCTCGAGCTGTATCTGCCTTGGCTTGACGAGCGCTGGGCCGCTGGTGATCGCAACGCAGCTGCACTTTGGCGGCTGCTGAAGCAGAAGGGTTTTCGCGGTTGCATGCGCGTCGTCAGCGAATGGGCCACGCGTCGGCGCCAAGAGGACAAAACAGATAACGCGCCGAGCCGAACACCTGCGGCACGAACCATTGCGCGGTTGCTGACCATCAGTCGCGATCAGCTGTCGCGGTCCGAAGCGGTCACGGTGGCCGCCATCGAGGCCGGTGTGCCGCTCCTCGTGCAAGCACGCAAGATCGTTGCCGGTTTTCAAGCGATGGTGCGCAAGCGATGCCTGGACATGCTCGACCCATGGTTAGAGCGGGCGCAACCGAGCCTCGTCATGTCGTTCGCCAACGGCGTCCTCAGGGACAAAGCGGCTGTCACCGCTGCGATCACATCGGCCTGGTCAAACGGACAGACCGAGGGTCAGATCACAAAGCTGAAGCTCGTCAAACGCCAGATGTATGGTCGAGGGAAGCTCGATCTCCTTCAGGCGCGCGTTATTGGCCCCTATGAGCTCGACATCCACCAAAAGTGAGTCAGAGCCCCTTTTGCACGCCGATTGACATTCCCACCGCTCGGCGCTGACCTATTCGGTCAGGGACCAAAGGCATCCAACTCTCCAATATGACGCAGGACGATACGGTGGGTTTCCGCGGCAAAGGCCCGGAGTTTCGGGTCGCTGCCGGATTTTGCCTCCACGGCGAAGGCGGCGCCGTCCTTTACATGGATGACTTTCATTTCGGCTAGGTACGCAGCGTCGAAGGCGCGGCCAGATGTGCCTCTCAGGCTATCGAGTTCGTGCTGGAACTCGGCGTTCAAAGTGTCTGGGAAGGTGACTCCTGCCGCGGTGGCGATCGTCTTGAGCTTCGCGCCAACCAGAGTGTGGTCATGCGCTTCGGTCGCTCCCTGGTCCCGTATGTCCTGGGTGTTACCCTGAGCAGCCCCCGCTTCTCCGGCCGCGACCTCGAACATGCCCCCCTGGCTCACCTTCGCAATGAAGGTTCGGTCCTCTGACGAGACCATATTTGCCGCATGGGCGCAGTTTAGGCTGAACATGGCGGATAGGAGCAGTGCCGGGAAAATATATCGCAAAGCGACCTCCATAGGTTTTTCGCGTCACTTATCTGGTCACGAATGCCGCTGCGCCTACCCTCCGCGATATCCACAAATATCGGAAGGCGGCCGCTGCCGGAGGGATACGGCGCTATCCATGCAGGCACGGCTCCAATCTAGCCGCTCTGCCTGATGGAGACGCGTCAGATTGGCCCGCCTCATAATCGCCACTCCAGGCAGCTTGTGACGGAGGTCGCGACGACGCTGGTGACGAGGGTGGTGGCCGCGATGAGGGCGACGGTATTGAGCAGTAACTGCGCGACCAGCGGGCGAAACAGCAGCAGACGTGCATCGGAAAAGCCGACGTCGAGTGCGAGGCCGCCTGTCCAGACGATGGGAACCAGAACGAGCAGACCCGCGAGGAGACCGGCCGCCAGGAGGGCGGCCGGGGGACGACGCGTCGGTGTCCAACGCACGCGAAGACGACCGGAAGTGACCTTAGATGAGCCCTGCCTCACGGAGGAGTTGTGCGGCCGGGCGGTCGTCACCCAGCTTTTCGAGGGAGATCGCCGGAGGCTGGAGTTGGGCGCGGGGCTTCATCATCGGATTGACCGGCACGCCCTCGGCCAGCGGATACTCGAAATCGACGTCCGAGGACGCGAGCATGGTCTGGGTCGGCTTTGAGACCAGGAAGGCGAGGAATTTCTGCGCAGCGTCCTTGTTTTTGGAAGACGCCAAGATGGCAGCGCCCGAGATATTCACCAGCGCGCCGGCGTCGCCATTGGTGAAGTGATGGATTTGCGCATGGGACTTTGCCACGCCCTGTTCGGTGACGAGCCGCGCCCAGTAATAGCTGTTGATAATGCCGGTCGCGACGGCGCCCCGATCGACCGCTGCGACGACGGCTTCGTCATCATCGAAGACCTGCGCATTGGCCTTCAGCCCCTGGAGCCATGCGAGCGTCGCGTCATGCCCCTTGAGGGCCAGGACGGCGCTGACCAGCGGCAGAAAGTCGCTGTCGCTCGGGGCGATGGCGATCTTGTTCTTCCACGCGGGCTTGGCGAGATCGAGCAGCGACACCGGTAAGGCGCTGTCCTGGATCAAGGCCGGATTGAATGTCAGCACATTCTCCCGCGCCAGGACCCCGACCCAGTTGCCACTTGGGGCGCTATCTGTGGGCGGCACAGCCGAAAGCGTGGACGGATTGACGGAGGTGAGCAGCTTCTTTTCATCGAGAAGCATCAGTTCCGGCGAATTTTCCGTCATGAAGACGTCTGCCGAAGAGGACGAACCTTCCTGGACGAGCTGGTTCGCAATGTCCGGCCCTTCACCTGCATGCGATTGGACCTGGATACCCGTCTGCTTCGTGAAGGCGGTGGTGAGCATGTCGATCACCTGCTCGTGCTGTGCCGAGTACAGGGTCAGCACCGGCGCATCGGCGGCGTGTACGGGTGTCGCGGAGGATAGGGTAAGGACGACGGCTGGCGCGCCGACGGCGAGCCAGTAGCGGGCCAGACTGGTTTTCAACACGGGAGAGATCCGTTAGCCAGGCTAGTCGTCGCGAACGCATCTCGTTCGCAACGACCACCCTCTCTCGTCCGATCGTCAAAGATCGGCACTGGCGCGCAAGGCGCGGATTGGGCGATCACTGGCTGTGCTTAAGGATGAGACGGTGATGGCCGATTGCCGATTGCCGCCTGGACGCAGCCTAATTGCCAATGAGACCGCCCGTCAAAAGGCGGTGCCGCGGCCAAGCTGTGGAGGCGAATGGGGACTGACATCTCGTTTGCTGACCGACAGATACGCCACCAACATCACAATGAAAAAGGTCAGGACCACGCAGACAAGACCTTGGCCATAGCCAAGGCCACCATGGCTTGCGGGCTTGCCAAACCAATCTGCGAAGGATGCGCCCAAGGGCCGCGTCATGACATAGGCAAACCAAAATGCGAAGATGTCGTTCCAGCCGAATTTCCAATAGCCGATGGCTGGGATGACAAACAAGATCGCGAACAGAACGCCCGACAGCAGATTCCCAAGATGCAGACTACCGGCTGTCCAATCTCCAGCAGCTGTGCCGAAGGCAAAGCTCACGAAGACCGTAACCCAGTAAAACATCTCTCGACGTAATGTGAAAATACTGTGAACCGAAAGCGACTTCTCCACGGCATTCCACAGGATGAATGTCGCCGCCAGGAGAATTGCGAAGACGAGGGTAGATACCGGATGCGGAACGCCGGCCTTGTGGACGAGGTCAGCCGCCATGGTGCCGAACACGCTGATCATGGCGACCACAAGCCAGTAACTCCAGGCGAGATAGCGTCGCAAGCTGAATTGGATTGCCAGCGCCGCGGCTAATCCAGCCGCACCCAAAGCCACTGCCTCGAGCGGACTGCGATGCACGGCATAATCGGAGGCCGCCTCGCCCATCGCGGTTGTCAGAAATTTGATGATCCAAAAATAGGCTGTGATGGCAGGAACTCTGGCGAACGCGCCCGCGCGGCTCTCGGATGACGACACGACTGCACTCATCTTTCTGCCTCTCACTCTATCACCAGACGTTCATCGACCGTCGATCCGCTTGCCCGTCCGATGAGCGCCGGCAGCCGCTTGATCATGATGGCCCGTGACGATGGTAGCGGGCCCACCTGTATCCGTCATCTCTAAGCACCAAGGTTGGCAATTCCCAATGTCCAGGTCAGGGTTACCCAACCTGCTGTCATGTAGATAGCCATTCTGCAAAGTGAGCCCGCGCAATGGCCGACAGGTCATCCGACGAGCCGGCCTTGCCGCATGATAAAAGAGGTGTCGATGCTGCACGAACAGAACAGGCCCGCCCAAGCGATGCTGAACAAGGTGCCTGAGGTCACGATTATTTTCTGGCTTATCAAAATCATGGCGACGACGGTGGGCGAGACGGGCGCGGACTTCCTCTCTGCGACACTCGGCTTTGGTCTCCCCGTCACCTCGATGATCATGACGCTCCTCCTTGCGATCGCCATCGCGGTCCAGTTTTGGGCGGCTCGATATGTGCCTTGGATCTACTGGCTGACGGTCGTATTGGTGAGTGTGGTCGGCACGCTCATCACAGACACTCTGAGTGACACCCTCGGCGTGAGCCTGATCCTCAGTAGCTTTTCCTTTCTGCTCTTGCTGGGGCTCACCTTCACCCTTTGGTACACGACGGAGCGGACGATCTCGATCCACTCAATCTTCACGACCAGACGCGAAGTGTTCTATTGGGCCGCTATCCTCCTCACCTTTGCCTTGGGCACGGCGGCTGGGGACCTGGCGGCCGAACGGCTGCAGCTCGGCTACTTGGCGGCGGCCGTGATCTTCGGGTCGCTGATCGCCGTCGTCACCCTCACTTATTACGTCTTTGCTCTCGACGCGGTCGCCGCCTTCTGGATCGCCTATATCCTCACACGGCCCTTCGGCGCCTCCTGTGGGGATCTGCTGGCGCAGCCCAGGACAGACGGCGGCTTGGGGCTCGGCACGGTCGTCACCAGCCTCGTCTTCCTGGCCGTCATCCTGAGCCTCGTGACCTTCCTGACCTTGAGCCGCAGGCCTTCGCCGCAGGTCCGTCCGTAGCGCCGTGGCGACTCCCCAGCCGATCAGGCGGCGGCCCCTTTGTTCTGGCAGAGACGTCTCTTCTTGGCGTAGGAGACTGTTGCGCGGGAGGATCGGCATGTGAAGGTCTTGGTGATCGAGGACGACGCCGAAACCGGCGCCTATATCCTGCGCGGCCTGCGTGAGCACGGCCATTCCGCCGATCATGCCGCCGATGGGCTGGACGGGCTGTTTCTTGCAAGCGGCGGTTATGACGTGCTGGTCGTTGACCGCATGTTGCCCAGCCTAGACGGTCTCGAGCTTGTGCGTCGTTTGCGGGGCATGGCCATTCAGGCGCCGGTGCTGTTTCTGACGGCGCTGCGTGGCGTCGGTGACCGCATTCAGGGTCTGGAGGCCGGGGGAGACGACTACCTTGTGAAACCCTTCGCCTTCGCGGAATTGTTGGCACGCCTCAACGCTCTTGCGCGGCGGCCGCCCTTGACCCAACCACTGACCCAGATGCGCGTAGCCGACCTGGAACTGGATCTTCTGAAGCGCACGGTCATCCGCGGCGGGGAGCGCGTGGACCTGCAGCAACGCGAGTTTCGGCTGTTGCAATTCCTCATGCAGCACGCCGAGCGCGTCGTGACCCGAACAATGCTTCTCGAAGGCGTCTGGGATTTCCACTTCGACCCCAAAACGAATATTGTCGAAACTCATATCAGTCGCCTGCGCGGCAAGATTTCCCGCAGCGGCCGTGATCCCGAACTCATTCACACCATTCGCGGCGCCGGCTACGTTCTTCGTGCGGCTTAATCTACGCGACTATGCGCTGATACGCGCTGCATCAAGACTCCTGAAGACGGCCAGCTTTCGCTTCGCCGCCCTCTATGTCGCTGTCTTCGCAGCATCGGCCTTCGTTTTGGGACTGGCCGTGTTCCTTGCTGCCCGGTCCAGTCTCGAACAACAGATGGACACCGGCGTGCAGACCGAAACCGCGTTCCTGAGAGAGGAGTATCGTCGGGACGGCCTTGATCATCTCCGCAGCCTCATCGAAGCCCGTGGGCAGGAAAATCGCGCCCTCGACTACGTGCTGCAGGATGCCGCAGGTGTTTACCTCGCAGGGGAAATTCCCGCGCAACCCGGACTGCGGTCGGGATGGACGGAACTCACAGTTCCAAGTGAACGGGAAGCCGATAACGAGCCCGAACGTGTCCGGGCCCTTGTCTCCCCACTCGATGGCGGTCTGCTGCTCGCCGTCGGGGATGACATCCATCGGATCACGGAGGTGGAGGAGGCGGTCACCCGGGCTTTCGCCTTGACCGTGGGCCTCGCGGCCCTGCTGGGCATCGGTGGCGGAATCCTTCTGAGTCAGGCTTTCCTGGCCCGCGTGGATGCCATTGCGCGCACCGCTGAGGCGATCATCGGCGGCGATCTCGGGCGCCGCGTATTGCTGCGCGGAACAGGGGACGACCTCGATCGCCTGGCCGGCACGCTCAATCGGATGCTTGATCGCATCAGTGCGTTGATGGACAGCCTGCGTCAGGTCAGCAGCGACGTTGCCCATGACCTGCGCACGCCGCTTTCGCGCCTCTACCAGCGGTTAGAGGACGCACATGATCACGCGCGATCGGTCGAGGAGTATCAGCCTGCCGTCGAGGGGGCGATGCGCGAGGCGGAGGCGTTATTGGATACCTTCTCCGCGCTGCTGCGCATCGCTCAGGTTGAGGGTGCGTCACCGCGAAGCGGGTTCCGCGACGTGGACCTCACAGTCATCGCCGAGTCGGTTGCTGACGCCTACCGTCCAGATGCGGAAGACGCCGATCACCGCATCGACGCCGACTTCTCGGCCGGCATTGTCATTTACGGTGACCACGAATTGCTGACGCAGGCCCTCGCCAATCTCGTGGAGAATGGGCTTCGGCATACACCACCGGGAACGCGACTGAGCCTCCGGCTTTTTCGTGACGAAGAGGGTGGTGTGGTCTTCGTCATCACGGACAATGGTCCCGGCGTCGCGGATAAGGATCTTCCGCGTCTCACGCATCGATTCTATCGGGGCGAATGGAGCCGCACCACGGTCGGCAACGGCCTTGGTCTCAGCTTGGTCGCCGCCGTCGCAGACCTGCACGGGGCCAAGCTGCGGTTGGAGAATGCGTCGCCGGGCATTCGCGTCACGCTCCGGTTCCCGCCGGCACCTCGCAGCCCAGCGCCTAGTCATCTTCCCCAGCTTAACAAGCCAGCAGAACGATGGCGCGGCTGATAACGTTGCAGGTGTTTCTTGAACTCATGCATGTCATCGGACGCCGCTGCCGGAGCCATGGACGAGACACCAGACTCATCGAAGCCGACGACTTCCGATCTTTCGATCTCCTCGGTGTCGCTCGGCAAGCGGACCCTATTGCCCAGTCCCTCGCCCTGACCGGCGACTCTCCCAAGGCCACTTACGAAAAAAGCGCATGAGCCAATCTTGGGCAGCGAGAGGTGCTTGCCGAAGCCGCCGTCAGCGTCGGGTCTACGGGCGCATAGCCGCTGAAGCGACCGCGATGCCGGCCGGCTTTTCCCAGGTCGCTTGTTTGGCAAAAAACCGCATCGGCCCGTAATCCGGTTCTGTCGCAAATTTGGCCGACCGATCCGCTTGGCGCATGTTTGCCGGCGAGAGTTTTAGCGGCGAGCATGTGATGATCGAATTCAAGGGCAGTCACTTCGAGCGGGACGTGATCCTATTGGCGGTCCGCTGGTATGTCGCGTATCCGATCAGCTACCGCCAGCTCGAGGAAATGATGGCAGAGCACGGCGTCGAGGTGGACCATGCCACACTCAATCGCTGGGTGGTCAAGTATGTTCCTCTGTTGGATTGGGAGTTCCGGCCGCGCAAGCACCCGGTGGGTCCCAGTTGGCGAATGGACGAGACCTATGTCCGAGTCAAAGGCGCTTGGAAGTACTTGTACCGAGCCGTCGATAAGGCCGGAGCCACGGTAGATTTCCTTCTGACTGCGAAGCGAGATCGCAAAGCCGCCCTGCGGTTCTTGCGCAAGGCGATCAAGGGGAGCGGCACGCCTCAGAAGATCACGATCGATAAGAGCGGCGCCAACACGGCTGCGATTGTGAGCCACAACGCTGAATTCGGGGCGGCCATTGAGATCCGTCAGATCAAATACCTCAACAACATCGTCGAACAAGATCATCGAGCCATCAAACGCCTGGCGCGACCAATGCTCGGTTTCAAATCCTTCCGGTCAGCGGCGATGACGCTTGCTGGCATCGAGCTCATGCATATGCTTCGGAAAGGCCAGTTGCGCACAACAGGCAACCTGTGTCCGGCGCAGCAATTCTATTCTCTGGCAGGATAAACCCAGAGCGTCCCCCGGCCTCGCGTGTCAATTCCGGAAATTTGCGACAGAACCGATTCCACGGAGTGATAACTCGGCACGTGCGATGCACACGAGTCCTCGCAACTCGGATTTTTGCTGGATTAGATAGATGGCCGGTAGTCCCGATTAAGTGCTGGTGATGATTACGATCAGGAGCCGTCCACCCCATCGGCGGGAGGACCCGAAATGACACCGTTACATAAGACCGAGACCCAATTGCTGTTGAATCAGCTGATGGCAATCGCTGGAGGACATCGGCCGGCCAAGAAAATACCCTTGTCCAAAGTCGCATCCTTCCTGCAGCAACAACTCATATTGACTTGCTAATTCGATCCCCTCGGCGACGGTCGCGACGCCAAACGCTCGTGCCAATGCAACTACGGCCCGAAGAATGGCTAACGATTCGAAGCTAGAATGTGAATCGAGCACGAAACTTTGGTCGATCTTGATCATATCAACCTTGAACTTCTTCAAGTATTGGAGCGAAGCATAGCCTTTGCCAAAGTCGTCGAGACTTATCCGCACACCATGGTGCCGCAGATCGTCAAGCGTGTCGGTAGCCTGTCTCTCGCCGACGAAAATGATGGTCTCCGTGATTTCGAGGGTGAGACGGGTCGGCTTTACCCCTGTTTCCGCTAATATACCTTTCACCTTCTCGCCGAAACTCCGACTTTGGATTTGTAGCACAGAAACATTGACGGCGATAAGAACGGCATCCGGCCAACCGGAGACCTCCTTGCATGCCTCACGCAAAACCCACTCGCCAATCGAATGTATCAGACCTGTTTATTCTGCAATCGCAATCACGCTATCCGTGGGAACAGAAGCGAAGTCTGGATGCCGCCAACGAAGAAGAGCCTCGAAAGTCGCGACTCGTCCTGTTTTCAAATCGAAAATAGGCTGGAATTCCAGCGCGAGTTCGTTCCGGTGCAACGCCTGCGCGAGTTCGCGCTTGCGTAGTTCCCGTAGGAACAACTCGTTGCCCATTCCGGGTTCGAAGAAGCGATAATTCCCGCGCCCAGCTGCTTTCGCCGCATACAGTGCCACATCCGCTCGACGTACAAGCTCGTCGCTTGTTAAGCCGCTTTTTGCAAGAGCGATGCCTATACTGGCCCCAATGGCGATCACTTCCCCGCCTACCTCATATTCGCAGGAGAGAGAGCCCAAGATCGCCTCGGCAAGGGCTGCGACATCGGACTCACTGCCAGGGTCAGTTTTCGCAATGACAAACTCGTCGCCCCCGATGCGGCAAACCAGTGCGGTCCCCTCCGTGCAGTGGCGAAGACGCTCCGAGACCGCGATCAAAACAGCGTCACCGATCGGATGGCCCTTTGTATCGTTCACGGCCTTGAATCCATCAAGATCGAGATAGAGCACAACGATCTCTCGATGCGTTTCTATTTCTCCTAACATTCGCTCGAGAGCGTCGTAAAACGTGGATCGGTTCGCCAAACCTGTGAGGCCATCGTGCGTCGCTAGGAAAATGATCTTCTCCCGAGCACGCTGCTCACCCTCCTCCGCTCTCCGTCGGTCTGAGACATCACGAAGAAACATCGACAGACCTTCTTTCGTGGGGAACAGATCAAATTGGAGCCATCGGTCGAGGGATGCAAAATAAGCTTCAAAATGTTGTGCCTCGCGAACACCGCCTACAGCCGCCAACTTTTCACCGGCGCCGCTCTCCGCCCAACCGGGTATGAGCTCCGGCAAAGTCGATCCAAGCGCGGGCTCATTCGACTCAAATAGGCGCTTGGCGTGTCCGTTGATATAGGTTACGCGCAAGTCCCAAGAGAGCAGAATGATGCTATCGGAACTACTCTCAAGGACATCATGAAGCTTCTGCGCGGCGGCATTGGCCTGATCACGCGCTCTCTTCTCCATCGTAACATCGAGCACAGAAACACTGACAAGGATTGTCATCCCAGCCTCATCCTTGACCGGATTGTAGTTTACGAGGACGAAACGCTCTCCGTCATTCGTGTCCTCCGAGATTAAGCGGCGCTCAACAGGAAGACCGTCTTTGAAAATCTGCCGATACACGGGCTCGATGGCATCGGCAATTTCGGGAACGACCTCTCTCAAGGTTCGACCGAGATGCGCCTCGATCGGGCGTCGATTGAGCATTGCCATCCGCTGATTGACTTCTACATAACGAAGATCGCGATCAACAAGGCAGAGGGCGATTGGTGCTGACATAAATGCTGAACGAAGTCTGCTGAGTTCTTCGCAGAGGCGCGGATGTTTTCCATCAAAACCGCTTTCACGCCGATACCAGTGTGGCAGGAACCTTAGCACGCATCTATTACTCCAAGTATGATATCGCCCAGTTAAAGATTTCAATATGCTGTTGGACCGTCACTCATCAGTAATATATACGCAATGGTCACCAGCTGACTACTATAATTGACTGTGACCGCTGAAGCCCTGGTTTCGAAGTTCGGGTCATTTCAACAAGAGGCGGATATAAGCGATTGAGGTCGACGCAGGAGCAAGTCGTCGGCGCACCACGGAGCAACAGGCGGTTGCAGCGGCGGCGGACTTAGGCCATGTTCCAGTAGGCCACACCGGGCTGGGTGTCATAGGCATAGCGCCCGTGCAGATCGATGGAGCTGAAGACCGTTGCCGGATCATAGGCATCCATTAAGGCGCAGGGGCCGAAATCGATCGTCTCACCGGAGATCGAGGTGTTGTCGGTGTTCATGACGCCGTGGATGAAGCCGATGAGCAGCCAACGCGCCACCAAGTCTGCCTGACGCGCGACCACCCCGTCCAGCAAGGCGCGATAGGGTTTCGCCGTCGCCGCTGCCTCGGGATAGTGACAGGCGATGGCATAATCCGAAAGCGTCTTCACCGCATCCGAGTCATCCTGCGCCACGAAATACTGGAAGGTGCCGACGCGGAGATGGCTGGCGGCAACCCGGGTCAGGATGGCACCCGGCGGCATTCCCTCGCGCCGCACCGTCTCGCCGGTCGTGACGGCGGCGAGCGCCTGTGTTGTCGGCAGGCCAAGGGCGGCCATCGCCTCATTCACCAGATATTCGCGCAATACCGGCCCGAGCGCCGCCCGGCCGTCACCACCCCGCGAAAAGGGCGTGCGGCCCGAGCCCGTCAACTGGATGTCTCGCCGCTGCCCGACTGGGGTCACGATTTCATCGAGCAGATAGCGCGACCGTCGCCGAGCCGAGGCACGAAATTGCCGAATTGATGACCGGCATAGGCCTGGGCCAGGGGTTGCCACCCCTCCGCCACGCGGGTGCCGGCGAGGATCTCGACGCCCTCAGCGCTCGCGAGCTCCGCCGCATCCAGCCCGAGGTTCTTGGCCGAGGCGGCATTCAGCCGCACGAGCCGGGGTGCGGCCACTGGCGTCGGCGCGAGCGGCGCGAAGAAGCGTGGCGGCAAGCGCGCATAGCTATTGTCGAAAGGCAACCGGACGACCATGCGATGAACTCCTGACTCCACACGGAAATCGGCTCACTACGGCTGCGATGCGAGGATGAGCAGCGAATGATACAGGCAGGCCATAAATGGCATGCCTGAAAAACGAGAAGCAGACATTCGCCTTCGCCCATGCATCCGCAAAAGAAGCAAGAACGGGCAAACGGGCTTGCCCGATTAGGACGCGAAGAATGCGCGTAGTTGTGCGTGCATCCATGGGTAGAACTCCTCCGCTTTTGTGTTGAGTCTGGATTTCAGATCGCGGGTCAAATCGTCGGCCAGCACCTCAAGCGCGCCTGTAGGCATTGTTACGTTAACTGGTGAACCCACTATAGCCCGAGTGCAGGTATACGGGAGCGATTACGCGGCGTTTCGGGCGCACGTCTCCCGTGTCCACATCTCGAAGGATGTTGCACGCGCGGCACGATAGCGGGTCGCAGTCATCAGATGGCGCCTTGGGCGGAAGTGCCCAGATCTGAAAGCGTGAGCGGTCAGGAAACACTGTGCCTGGCGCATCGATTTGAATCGCTGCATCTGTCGCTCTCGCCTTCGGGTCGGCCGATGCGATTGGACTTGCTTCGAAAAAGAGGAGAGCTCCTGATGCGCTGAGAGGAGTTTTCCTGGCCATGAAGCAGAAGCGGTTCACGAAGGAATTCGAGGAGGAGGAGGCGGTTGCCTGTTGCGGACGAGTGGTCGAACGAAGCGGGAGATTGCGGACGATCTCGGCGTCGGCTTGTCCACCCTGACACGATGGGTCTCCCGCAGCCGAGACCGGGAGATGGACGAACCGAATCGGCGGCCTCAGGGCGAAGACCCTGCGGCTGAGTTAAAGCGGTTGCGGCGAGAGAATGAGGTCCTCCGTCAGGAGCGGGATATCCTGAAGCGCGCGACCGCTTTTTTCGCCAAGGAGGGAAGCCGATAAGGTTCGAACTCATCGACCGGGCGAAGAAGGACTTCCCTGTCCAACGGCTTTGCCGGTTGCTCGGCGTCAGCCAGAGCGGCTATTTTGCATGGTGCGCCCGTCTCCCCAGCCAGAGGCAATGGCAAGATATGGTGCTGCTTGCGCATGTCCGTTCGGCTTTTGCGCAATCGAACGGCACCTATGGGAGCTCGCGCATGACCCGGGAGATTCGTGATCAGGGCCTGACGGTTGGGCGTCGTCGCGTTACGCGATTCATGCGGGACGACGACCTGCGGGCTCGGCAAAAACGCCGCTTCAAACGAACGACAGACAGCGAGCATGGCTGGCCGGTTGCTCCCAATCTTTTGGACCAGGATTTCAGCGCCACAGCGCCGAACCAGAAATGGTCGGCGGACATTACTTACGTATGGACCAGAGAGGGATGGCTCTACCTGGCGATCGTCATGGACCTTTTCTCCCGGCGCATTATCGGCTGGGCGGTGAGTGATCGGCTTCATCGAAAATTGGCTGTGGCCGCGCTCCGCCAGGCATTTGCCATTCGCCGTCCGCCAGCCGGCCTCATCTGCCATTCAGACCGCGGCAGCCAATATTGCTCGATCGACTATCAGGCCGACTTCGGAAGCATGGGGCCTTTATTTCTATGTCTGGCAGAGGCAATTGCTATGATAACGCCATTGTCGAGACCTTTTTCAAAACCCTGAAGTCGGAGCTCGTCTGGCGCACGATCTTCATGAACCGGCAGCATGCCGAGGCTGCCATCGGCTGCTATATCGACCGCTTCTACAATCCCGTCCGGCGACACTCGTCACTGGACTTCGATAGCCCCGCTGCTTACGAGAGGCACGCGGCCTGATCCATAATGGCTCTCCACTTTTCCGAAGCAAGTCCAATCGCCGTTTGCTCGGATGTCGTCGACCCTTCATCCCGGCAAGATTGGAAGATTGGGCGCCGTGTGATTGGCACCGTGGACTCTGATTTGCGCTGCAACCCATCCAGCGGCCCAGGCTGAGCGTTCTGAGCTCCCCAGGGGCCAGGGATTGGCGCTGAAGGGCTTGCAATGCTCGTAAGCCGCCCCACCGTCTCTCACGAGCGCGCGATAAAGAAGATGGCGTGTATGGATAACGTCTTGCTGCGAATAAGGCGAAGGCGCCTCGTCACTCATTGCTTTTCCCATGTAACCGTTTGAGCGGCTGGGTAAGAATCGCTTTTGGTGACATTATGGCACGAGGAAGTTGGTCACAGCTTCGTGACGTTACTTAAGTATCCTTTTGCGTTCAACCAGATGGGCAGAGGCGCAGCTGGCCAAGGCTCAGGATGCGTGAGTGCGCAATAGGAGATAAGGTGCTCACGCGCTCTCTGGATTGATCGACGGCGAGGCGCGAAACACATGCCAGATCCACGAGTTGCTGTATAGCGGCTTGCCGGCGAGGATGCATCAGTGGTGCTTAATCTGCGGGAACGACTTTCTTTCTGCTTCGTTGATGGGCTTTAAAGACTGTCACTTCGGGCCTCGCCGCGGCTTCGGTCTCCACGGTCTCGATGTCTGCACGCGCAACAGCCACCCGGCTCAGGGACGCCCGGTTCAGGGGCACCCAACTCAGGATCAGTCAGCACAGGGGCGTCTGGCAGAGGAGCGGGATCATCCTGCTGCCGAAGGCGGACCCGACCCGTCAGGTATGCGCGCGGACCGTGCGGCGGACAGTCTGCGCGCGAAGGTGGAGTTGGCCCGCGCGCGGGCACAGGAGGCGGCAGAAAGCGCGCACGCGCCAACACAACCCGCTGCCCTGGAAACGCCCGAAGAGGCGCGTCGGGAGGCTCTACGCCGCGACCTGCGGAAGCTGGACGGTTTGAGCCTCAGCCGGGCCATGGAGGCAGATCGAACGCGCGACCGGGATGCGGTCGCCCCCCGCGACATGACGGTCGCCGACGCGGCACGGCTGGTGTCGCCCGCCTATGCCGCCGCTGCCGATCGCCTCGAGGAGATACGGAAGGGGATCGCCTACTCCGAGAGTGCAATCGAGACTTATGGGAGGCAGCGGGATTACGCCACGGACCAGGGGGACGCGCGGTGGAAGGCGATGGGGACCTTGGCCCAATACGGCCATCGGACCGGGGTGCGGGTTGATGACGCGATGAGCCGACACGAGCGCGACGAGCAATCCGCCGCGCACCGCCTGGCCCTTGAGGAACAGAAGCGAGACGAGCGGGTGAAGGCGCTGCCGGCTGCGGAACGCGAGGAGGCCGAGGCGCTGGAGACGGTCCGACCCCAGGCGGAAGCCAAGCTGGCGCAATTGCAGGAGCGCGCGGCCCTTGCGCGCGAGGTGCAGCAGGAGAAAATGCAAGCGCAACGCGAGAAGGCTCAGGAACAGGCACGCGGGCGGACGCTCAGCCGCGGCAAGGATCTTGATCGGGGTATGGAGCGTTAGGAAATGGGACACGTGGAGGAGAGCCTTATGGCTTGGCCATGAGTGGTGCCGCCTTCGTGGTGGTGCTGCTTGCCGCCGTCTGTCTCGACAGGCTGGTGGGCAATCGAAGAAGGAAGCCTTGGCCATGAGTTGGGAGCAGGAAGACGCGCTGCGGCGCAAGGTTCGGGAAGCGCGCGAGCGCCAAGCTTTCAAGGAGAGCATCACGTCTGTCCTCTCTGCGAAAGAGGCTCAAGGGGCCATCGTCACGCAGCGTGAGGCGGGCCAAGCCCAACTGAATCAGGACAAAGCCGAGCGTGAACGGCAGCGGCTGGCACAAGCCGAATTGGCGAAGGAGCAGCGGCAGAAAGACAGCTCGCGGATCATTCGGCACGTCCGCGACGGCCGCCCAGAGCGGGAGCGATAGAAACGACGTAGCCGCAGCGCGAGCCGACGCAAAAGGGACTTTCATGATCAGAGCGCTTATGCTTGATGTGGACGGCGTATTGGTGACCGGGAAATCTTTGTCAGGTGAGCATTGGGGAAGCTCGATCCATGAAGACCTTGGTATAGAATATTCCCTATTACACGAGAAATTCTTCATTCCTTATTGGGATAAAATCGTGACGGGTCAGGCTGAACTCCGCCAAACACTTAGGCCCATTCTGGCTGAGTGCGCACCCACACTGACAATAGACCGTTTACTAAACTACTGGTTTGAGAACGACGCGCAGGTGAGTGCAAATTTGCTGCATGAGTTGGTCGAACTCAGAGCGATGGGGATCGAGATCCACCTGACGACAAACCAAGAGCATGAGCGCATGGCCTATCTCATCAGAAACCTGAAACTCGCCAGCTACGTTGACGGATGCCATTACTCGGCCGCGATGGGGTGTAGAAAGCCGACCCATGACTTCTTCTACAAAGTGGAAAAACGGGTCGGACTGACTCCCGAGGACATGTTTCTGATAGACGATTCAGTCGCGAATGTTGACGCGGCCCTCGAAGTAGGATGGCGTGCCGCGCTTTGGACTTCATCAGCAAGACTAACGGACTTGATCTCCAGCCTGTCACGAAAATCCTAAAACCCGCCACAATCAGTTTCGCAAGACTGTAATTTCATTCACCATCGAACTCGATCTTTGTAAGAGCGCATCCCCTTCTGAGGATCTGGTCATTTGATAAGTCGGGAAACATCTTGCCGTAACGATGAAGAAGAGCTTTCCTGAGTTGATGTGGATTTTGTATATTTGGAAGTGAGTGCATGAATTGCTCGGGGCTGACTTGGTCAATGGGGAGCCGCTGAATGATTTCTCGGCAAATCCCCCGCCGGAACCGCGTCGGATCGATCACGGGGAGCAATTCGTCTCCATTAGCAAGTCTCTGGCCGGCTTTTACTATTGGTACGATCGCATAGCTGAAGCCTACAGCATTCAGCGTTGTCTCCAGATTAAAATGCATCAGAAATCTACAGGAGTCGGAAATTATAGCAAAGTCCTTAGAGCGCAACCTGATAAGTGCATCTACTGAGAAGCGATTCCGAAGATCACGTATTGGCACAATGTGTTCTCTATCAAATTCACGTATGCCGACATGCGTCATATTCGAGAATGGCAGCGAGCATTCAGTCGCTGATCAACTCCTGATATTTCGCGTAGGCCATAGTGGCTGTTCGTAGCAAAAAGAGCCACTATCTGGAGCCGGAATCGGTCGATGTCGCGCTTGCCTTACAGGCCGGGACAGCCGAGCTTGATCCTGCCTTACCCACTTGACTTGGCCCTTGGGGTCGCCTCGACAAAGGCGGCGGTCCGCAACCGACGAGGTGCTTCGTGAGCTCTTCCACCCCATTTTGAACCCTTCCGAAGCCTCGAAGCGGCGTAATGCTCCGGCAGCGGCCGCCTTCCGATATTTGAGGATATCGTGGAGGCTATTGGCCTTCGGAGCGTGACATGACGACCGATGGCTTCGGCAAGAGGCGCCAGCAGGAACAACGCCTGTCCTATCCAGTCGGCGAGTGTCGAGCGGTCCAGTTCCACCCCTTCACGGAGGCTGATCCCCGCCTGGCGGTGCAGTGGGATGTGGTCGCAGTATTTCGACACGACGACATGGGTGATCAGTCCCGGCCCCGGGCGCCCGCGCTCGATCGGCAGCGTGGGCATCGGCGCCTGGACAATCGTCTCGCAAGACCTGCAGCTCAGCTTGGGGCGAAGATGCCGAATGACCTTGAAGCTGGATGGGACGTATTCCAGCACATCACGCTCGTCCTGCCCGATGCGGCTGAACACGGTGCCGCCGCAGCCCGGGCAAACCCCGACTGGGTCGTGGGTGACGATTTCACGGGGTAGATGCTCGGGCATCGGCTTGCGCACCGGATGTCTGCGCTCGGCGGCACCAGGTCGACCATGCAGGGCCGTGACAGCCGCTCTGGCCCGGGCTTCACTCTCGCCCGCATCCTCTTCGAGGTCGCCGATCAGGAGTTCGAGCTGCTCGATGTCTCGGTCAAGCTTCTCGGAAGACTGTCCGAACCGTGCCCGCCGGAGCTTGGCGAGCTGCATCCTCAGCTTCTCGATATGGAGCGCCTTCGCATGGATTTCGGCCGCGTTGGCAGCGATCTCGATGTCCTTGCGCGCCAATTCCGCCTGCAGAGTTTCAGCAAAAACCCGCAACGCATCTGGGTCTGTCGGGAGAGGATCACTCGCCAGGGACATGCCACCATTGTACCGGACCCGGCCACTCGGGTACAGCCTTTTCAGCGCGGCGAAGGCGGTTTCCGCTAAACCGCGACCGGCGTGCGTGGCGCTTCCGGTGCGACCGTCCGGCGCCAGTCGATCGCCTCGATCAGGAGAGCCATCTGGGCGGGCGTCAGAACCATCCCGCCATCGACGATCGGCGGCCAGACGAAGCGGCCGCGTTCCAGCCGCTTGGCAAAGAGGCACAGGCCCGAGCCATCGTAGTAGAGGATCTTCAGGTAGTCGGCTCGCTTGCTGCGGAAGATGAAGACATGGCCCGAGAAGGGATCGACGCCCAGGATCGGTGCCACCTGGGCCGCGAGACCATCGAACCCATAGCGCATGCTAACAGGACGACACGCCAGGTAGACCCGCGTGCCCGCGGCAACCTGTATCACGATAGGCTCCGCAGCACGGCCAGCACGCGGCGGAGCGCCCCATCATCGACGGTCGCATCCACCCGTAGCGTCGTGCCGCCCGCCATGTCGATCTCGATGATGCTCGGTCGCTCATCCCTGTCGCGCCACGGAAGGCCCCCCGGGGCCGCCGCGAAACCTTGGCCATGTCCATGCCGAGCGTCGATGTGCCGCGGGCCTCGGTGGATGGCGCAACCTTGGGCTTTGGAGGTCCAACAATCCCGAGTGGGATGAAGGTGACCGGCGCCTCCGCAGCCGCCTCTACGGTGTCCGGCCGCTGGCGCCGCGATGGGACAGGGGATGTCACCATTGTTTGTGCCTTCGCCATCCGGCGCCATCGATAGATGACGCTGACGTGGATACCGTAGCGATGCGCTAAGTCTGGAGCCCGGACCCCTGGGCCAGATGATTCCGCCACGACCCGTGCGCGAAAGGCCGCGCTATAAGCTGGTCGTCGTTCAGAGACGATCTCGATCCGAGACTCAGAAGTTGCCACAGTGGCTGCCACAGTCGCAGCTTCAGTGGCTGAGATTTTCTCGCTATCCATACAACAGAAGAGAGCGAAAACCTTTCATTCGGACAAGGCGGCTATCACCGGTCTCTTATGTCCGGTTGATAATGGCGGCGTTGTTTAAATTACAACCGCCGCTCTGCCCTCTACCATTGTGCTGCAGGGGTGCTACTCGTGTGCCGCGCCAAGATCACCACTGATCGCGTGGGCGGTAGCCTGAACCGAGATGGATAGTTCCGCCATATGTTCAGGCGTCATATATTGGGCCGCACTTGAGACGCTAATGGCGGCTATGATTCCCCCGTTCGCGCCTCGGATGGGGGCAGCGACACAGCGAATTTGTGGCTCGTTTTCCTCGAGATCGAACGCTCTTCCCTGTGCGGCGTAATCTGCCATCCGACCGAGCCATGCCTGCAGGTCCCGGTCATAATGGGGCCCTTTTGCTTCTCCCAATCTAAAGAATGTTGCTAGAACCGGGACTGCCTGGTCCAGGATGAGAGCCTTACCAAGACCAGTCGACCAGATCGGGTGACGCTCTCCTATGCGGGAGCCGATTTCAATTCGACGGCGACCTGGTATCTTGTCGAGATACAGGGCCCAATGTCCATCCAACACACCAAGATGCACGGTGTCTTCGCAAAGAACTGCTAGCCGCTCGAGATGTGGGCGAGCGACGCGCGGTAGATCCATCTGCTGATGCGTGCGGTAGCCAAGCTCCAGCAGCTTAGGTCCCAAGCGGTAGCCGACGCCAGGGGAGAACTTCAGGTAACGCCGCTCAACAAGAGCTGCAGCCAGACGATGGGCTGTGCTCCGCGTCAATCCCAGTCTCTCGGTGAGCGCCGCGAGATCAAGACCGGCTTCCGCGACGGCCTCCAGAATATCCAACCCGCGCATGAGGGTTTGGCTCGCGATCGGCGATGGGCTGTCCGATGCCGAACCACTGCCCGGAAGTTTGCCTAGGGAAACATCTTGTTGCATCGAGATCGTCTCCGCTGTAAAACTGGGTGAGTTTCAAAATGCAAGAGCAAGTTCCAATATATGGGACAAAACGGATGCCGGTCAACTGGCGCCAGGGAGTTGAGGGGGCACATGGCAACGACCAGACTTGGAAGCGCAATCGTTGCGGTGCGCCGTGGGTTGGTGCCCTTTCTTTCGCTGATGTATCCGCCCTCTTTCCTCGATAACGCCATTATCCGCTTCGTAAAGAGTGCCTTCCAAACCCAAGCAGGTGCTCTGGGCGGCTTCGTGGCCGCCGCTGTGAATCACTGGGCCGACACGGCCTTCCGCTTTTCGACTGCTGACCTTCTATGCGCATGCCATGACCACGTCGGCCGGCACCGCGCTGATCGCGGCGATCCGGCTGCCCACCGAGGCCGCTGCCACGCGAGTCTCATACTTCACGTCCTGATCCGCCTCACTACCGGAGAGAGCTGAATGGATTCCACCATCATCCGTCAGGTCCGCGCCTTTGTCGTGCGCGGCGGCGGTGGCGACTATCATGACCAGAAAGGCGACCATTGGATCGACGATCAAATATCGACCCCTATGGCGAAATATCCCGAATACCGCAAGAGCCGTAAAAGTTTCGGTCTCAATGTGCTTGGCACGCTTGTCGTCGAAATCGAAGCGGCGGACGGAACCATCGGCTTTGGCGTTACGACTGGCGGTGAACCTGGGGCCTGGGTTGTGGAAAACCACTTGGCCCGCTTCCTCGAAGGCCGCAAGGCAACGGATATTGAGCGCATATGGGACCAGATGTATAACGCCACGCTGTTCTACGGCCGCAAGGGCTTGGTCGTGAACGTGATCAGCGGCGTTGATCTAGCCTTGTGGGATCTGCTCGGCAAGCTGCGACAGGAGCCGGTGTACAACCTGCTCGGGGGTCCGGTGCGCGACGAACTGATCTTCTACGCCACCGGCTCACGCCCGGACCTGGCCAAGCAGCTCGGGTTTATCGGTGGTAAGATGCCGCTCCATTATTCGCCTGCGGAAGGCGAAGACGGTCTCGCCCGCAACCTCGCAGCGATTGAGGATATGCGTAGCAAAACCAGCGACGACTTCTGGCTCATGCTCGATTGCTGGATGAGTCTTGACGTCAACTACGCTATACGGCTGGCCAACAAGGCCTGGGATCGCGCCGGCCTGAAATGGATCGAGGAAGCGCTGCCACCAGACGATTACTGGGGTTACGCCGAACTCCGCCGCAACCTTCCCCACGGCATGCTGGCGACGACCGGCGAACACGAAGCGACCCGCTGGGGCTTTCGCATGTTGCTGGAGATGGAGTGCTGCGACATCATCCAGCCCGATGTCGGCTGGTGCGGGGGCATTACCGAGCTGATCAAAATCTCCGCGCTCGCCGATGCGCATGGCAAGCTCGTCGTGCCGCATGGTTCAAGCGTGTACAGCTACCATTTCGTGGTCACGCGCCATAACAGCCCCTTTGCGGAATTTCTGATGATGGCGCCGGGGGCCGACGAGATAATTCCGATGTTCTCGCCTTTGCTGCTGGATGAGCCGGTGCCGGTGAACGGTCGCCTCCGCGTCCCGGAGACGCCGGGCTTCGGCGTGCGCCTTAATCCGGCCTGCGCCCTCCATCGTCCCTACACCCATTGAGCGGAGACCGTGACATGACTGCGCTCACCTTCACCGACCGCTTTGCGGGCCAGATCGCGATCATCACTGGCGGCGCTTCCGGCATTGGCCTTTATGTCGCAGCGCGCATCACCCGGGAGGGTGGACGCGTGAGCCTCTGGGATTGTGATGCGGCACGGCTGGCAGCGGCGCAGGCCGAGATCGGCGCCGCGCATACCCATAGGCTTGACATCGCAGATCCGGAGCAGGTCGCGCGCGCGGCGGCGGAGACGGCAGAGACGCTCGGCAAGATCGACGTGCTGGTCTGCAGCGCCGGGATCACCGGCCCGAACACGCCGCTCGCCGATTATCCGATCGCGGATTGGAAGCAGGTGATCGACGTTAATCTCAATGGACTGTTCTACTGTAACAAATTCATCGTGCCTTTCATGGTCAAGAACAGCTACGGGCGCATCGTCAACATCGCCTCGGTCGCAGGAAAAGAAGGCAATCCCAATGCCTCCGCCTATAGTACATCGAAGGCAGGGGTGATCGGGCTGACGAAATCGCTCGGCAAGGAACTATCCAAGACAGAGATCAGGGTCAATTGCGTCACGCCTGCGGCTGTCAAGACCGCGATCTTCGATCAAATGTCGCAGGAGCATATCGACTTCATGCTGTCTAAAATCCCGATCGGGCGTTTCGGCGGCATCGCTGAGGTCGCATCCCTCGTCTGCTGGCTGGCGAGCGCCGAATGCTCCTTCAGCACCGGTGCGGTGTTCGACGTCTCCGGCGGTCGTGCGACCTATTGAGCGGAGTCATAAGCCATGGCCCCCCTGCCCGTCATTGATCCCCATTTTCATCTCTGGGATCTCGAGAGTAACGTCTACCCCTGGCTCATGCAGCGCCCGCTGCCGGCCAGCGTCGCCGGGGACGTCGGGCCCATCGCCCATAGCTATCGCCTTAAGGACTACCGCGCGGAAAGCGCCCGGTGGCAGATCATTGCCGCCATTCACGTGGACGCCGGGTTCGACCCCGCCGACCCGATCGCGGAAACGCACTGGCTGCAGGGCATCGCGGAGGCAGAACACTTTCCACAGGGCATCGTCGCTGCCGCGCAGTTGGACCACCCTGCGATCGCAGAGGTATTGGCAGCCCAGGCCAGGTTCCCGAATGTGCGTGGCATCCGCCACATCATCAATTGGCATCGTGACCCGGCCAAGACCTATGTCCAGCGCGCCAATCTTCTGACGGACCCGCTGTGGAATGCGGGCTTCGCGCAGCTTCGCGACTATAGCCTGTCCTTCGATTTGCAGCTCTACCCGTCGCAGATGGCGGAGGCAGCCAATCTCGCGGCGCGGCATCCGGAGACGGCGATCATTCTCAACCATGCCGGCATGCCGGTGGATCGCGATGAAGACGGGCTGGCGCAATGGCGCGGCGGCATGAAGCAGCTTGCTGCGCAGCCCAATGTTAGCGTGAAAATCTCCGGTCTCGGCATGGTCGACTGGCACTGGACTACGGAGACCCTGCGGCCCTTCGTCTTGGATACGATCGTGATCTTCGGTCCCCGGCGCTGCATGTTCGCGAGCAATTTCCCGGTCGATAGCCTCTATAGCGATTTCGATACCCTGTTCGACGCCTTCGATACCATTGTCGCGGATTTTACGGATGCGGAGCGCCGGGCGCTCTTTGCAGAGAATGCGCGGCGGATCTATCGCCTGCCCTGATCAACCGAGCGTATGGCATCGTTCGAAATGCCAGCGCTTCAATGGAGGATAACAAGAATGCGTCATCATTGTTTCTGGCGCTGGACGCCGCTCTCTTTCGCGATCGCCGCTCTGGCGATGGTGTCCGCGTCCGCGGCGGACTTCCACGGCTTCGATCCGGCGACCTATGACGGCAAGATGCTGACGGCGGCGGAACTGCAGGCGATGGTCGCGGATGCCGAGAAGGTATCCCCACCCAAGGAAGGAAAATCATACGTCTTTGGCTTCGCCAATCTTCAGCGTGACATTTCCTTCGGTGTTTTGACCGAACGCGGCATCAAGGCCAACGCAACGGCAGCGGGAATGGATCTTGAGATTGCTGACAACCGGCTGGACGGGCCAACCGCATTCGCAAACGCGCAATCCTTCGTCCGCCGCCACGTGGACTATGCGATCGAGTTTCAGACCGACGTCAATTTCGGACCCGTTGTGATGCGGGCCTTCAACCAGGCCGGCATCAAGGTCATCGCCATTGATATTCCGATGCCCGGCGCATTATTCTTCGGCGTCAATAACCCGCGGTCCGGCTTCATGACGGGTTCCTACCTTGCCGAGGCGGCAAAAGCCGAGTTCGGCGACAAGGTGGCGAGCGGCTATTTCGTCGATGGCGCGCTGCCGCAATCGGGCATCATCCCCTCCATGCGCACCGGCGGCCAGATTGCCGGCTTCAAGGCCGTGCTGCCGAACTTTCCTTCTGACCGCATCATCAGCATCGATACCAAGAACACGCTGCAGGAATCCTATAGCCAGATGAGCAACGTGCTCGGCCGCATCCCGCCCGGCGTGCCGATCATGGTGACGGGCATCAATGATCAGTCGGTCATTGGCATGGTACGCGCCGCGCGCTCGGCCCACCGTGCGGACCAGCTCGTCGCCGTCGGCAGCGGCGCGGATGAATTGCAGACCTTGGCGCAGGACGACAAGATCGTCGCCTCCACCGGGTCCTTTCCGGAACGCTACGGCAATTACATTATTCCGATGGCTCTGGCTCAGCTCGCAGGCAAGCCCTTGCCGCCGGCAGTCTTCGTCCATCATGTCATGGTGACGAAGGCCAATATCTGCACCTTCGCACCGCAATTCCCCTGCAAGGGCAAGCCCGTCGTCGACTATGTGTTTCCGCAGGCGGCCTTCACCGCCTATCTCGGCCAGCTGGCCCAGGACCCTGCCCTGAAGGCCTATGCTGCGCTGATCCCGAAAAACTGACGATGCAGAGCGCAGCGGTCGTGCCTCGGCTGGAAATGATTGGTATCGATAAGGCGTTCTCAACGGTGCGTGTGCTGCGCGGGGTCGACTTCGCTGTCGGGGCTGGCGAGGTCGTGGCCTTGCTCGGCTCCAACGGTGCCGGCAAGTCCACGCTTATGAAGGTGCTGAGCGGCGTCAACACCCGCGACGCCGGGGAGATCCGTATCGACGGCCAGCCGGTTGCGATCAACGGGCCGGAAGATGCGATCAGGGCCGGTATTCGTCTACTGCCGCAGGAGTTGTCGGTTCATCCCGATATGACGGTCGCAGAGAATGTGTCCATGGGCGACATGCCCGTGCGCAAGTGCCTGGGCATATCGATCATAGACCGCCGCACGATGCGCAGCCGCGCCGAAACTCTTCTCGGGCGGCTTGGCATGACCGGCATCGACCCCGCTCGCCTTGTTGGGACGCTCAGCCTGTCGCAGCAACGGGTCATCGAGATTGCCCGCGCCCTGGCCGGGGACGCGCGCATATTGATCATGGACGAGCCAACAGCCGCCCTGGCGGAAGCTGAAGCCGAGATTCTCTTCGACGTCATCGAGACGCTGGCTAGCCAGGGCGTTTCGATCATCTACATATCGCATTATCTGGACGAGGTCTTTCGCCTATCGCAGCGTATTGTCGTCCTGAGAGACGGCATTGTCGCGGGCAACTTCACGACAGTAGTCTCGTCGCATGACAACGTGCTGCAAGCCATGCTGGGCAATACGCTCGGCGCGCTGTTTCCGCCCAAGACGACTGAGGCAACACACAGACCGGTTCTCAGCGTCGAGGGCCTCACGCTGCCCAACTGGCTTGACGACATCAGCTTTACGGTCGGGACCGGCGAAATCCTGGGCGTCTTCGGCCTCATCGGCTCCGGCATCGAGCGGATCGGTCGTGCACTGTACGGTGCGGAGCAAGGGGTCCGTCTCAATGCCGCAACCTTGCAAGGCCGCGCCTTCCGGCCCCGCAGCCCGCATGCGAGCGTTCAAGCCGGCCTCGGCTTCGTCGCGGCGGAACGCAAGCGAGAAGGCCTGATCGGCATTCTGACGGTGCGCGACAATACGACCATCACCTTCCTCAACCGTTTCGTGCGCGGTCCTCATGTCGATCACAAAGCCGAGACGCGGGAAACGACACGATGGATCGACGCTCTGGGTATACGCACTAAGGGTCCGGAACAGGAGATCCGCTTCCTGTCCGGTGGAAACCAGCAGAAGGTCTGTCTCGCCCGCTGGATGCTGGGCGACGTTCGTGTGCTGATTCTGGAAGAACCAACACGAGGCGTGGATCTCGGCGCGCGGCGGGAGATTTATGCCCAAATCCGAAAGCTTGCCGCAGACGGGCTAGGGCTTCTCGTCATTTCCTCGGATGCAGAGGAGGTCGCAGGGCTTGTGGACCGTACGCTCATCCTCAATGACGGGCGCGTCACCGCCGTCCTCGACCCCGAGGCCGACGCAGCCACCATTCTGGCAGCGGCCAGCCAAACCACCACCGTTTGACCCGCCTTAGCCTGGCAGAGAAAGAACCCAGATCATGGTTGCAACCTCCGGCTCGATCGATACCTCCACCCGCCGCGGAACCGCCCTGCGCGGCCTCTTTGCTAAGTCATGGGCCGGGGTCGCGATGTTGCTGATCTTCTATGCCGCGCTGATAGTGATCTTTACCAGCTTGTCGAAATGGTTCCTCAGCTTCAGCAATATTGCCAGCATCGGCACCAATATGGCCTTCATCGGCCTGATGGCGGCGGCCGGCACTCCGCTGATCATTTCCGGCGGTCTTGACCTTTCGGTCGCGGCGGTCGCGGGCATGGCGGGCGTTGTCGTCGCGCTGCTCTATGGTATCGGCGTCAATATCTGGATCGCCTGTCTCGCCGCCATCGCGGTGGGGTCGATCATCGGCCTCGCCAACGGGCTTCTGGTAACGCGCGGCGGCCTCAACCCCTTTATCGTCACCCTGGGCTCGATGAGCATCATCACCGGCCTGTCGCTGGTGCTGACGGGTGGCCTGACGCAGCCGCTGCTGGATGACAGCTTCGGCTGGATCGGATCTGGCGCCATCGCGGGCATCCCCTTCCCGCTCATCCTCATGGTCGTGGTCTTCATCGGTTTCTGGTGGCTGCTCGCCTGGACCCCCTTCGGCCGGCGCATCTATGCCGTCGGCGGCAACCCTGATGCCAGCCGCCTGTTGGGCCTTCCCGTGGAGCGGCTGCAACTCGTCCTCTATGTGGTCTCGGGCGCCTTCGGTGCGCTCGGCGGGGTCGTGCTGGCGGCCATGCTGGGCGCTGCCGCGCCCGATGCAGCTGGCCAGTCCCTGCTGACGGTGATTGCGGCGATCATCCTCGGGGGCACCAGCCTGTTCGGCGGCCGCGGCAGCGCCTGGGGCACCTTGCTCGCCGTGCTCATTCTGGGGACGCTGAACAATGGCCTCACACTCCTGAATGTCAGCAGCTTCTGGCAGCAGGTGACGCGCGGCGTGGTTCTGCTTCTGGCCGTGGGCCTCGACCAGGTCCGCGTCCGCATGCAGTCACGGTGACCGCCATGCTGCTCGCCGGGAAATCCGTCATCGTCACGGGGGCGTCCCGTGGCATCGGCCGTGCCATCGCAATCGCCTGTGGCGAGCATGGCGCAGACGTCGCCTTGAACTACTGGCGCGACAACGACGCGACATATGACAAGCGGGGCGCCGCGGACGACGTCGCCGAGGCCATTCGCGCGCTCGGCCGCCGGGTGATCTCCGTCGAAGGCGACGTCGCCGATCCTGCAACCGGCAAGGGGCTGGTTGCGGCGACGGTGAGTGCCTTCGGGCGCGTCGACGTGCTGGCCAGTAACGCGGGCATCTGCCCGTTTCACAGCTTCATCGACCTGCCCCCCGAGATGCTAAAACGGACCTTGAGCGTCAACCTCGAAGGCGCATTCTATGTCACCCAGGCAGCCGCCCTCCAGATGAAGCTCCAGGGCGACGGGGGCGCCATCATCGCCACAAGTTCCATCAGCGCCCTCGTCGGCGGCGGGATGCAAACGCATTACACGCCGACCAAAGCCGGCGTGCATTCGCTGATGCAATCCTGCGCGATCGCCCTCGGTCCATACGGCATCCGCTGCAACTCCGTCCTGCCTGGCGCGATTGAGACCGACCTCAACCGGGAGGACATCAACGACCCCGAGAAGGCCGCCTATTTCGCAAAACGTATTCCGCTTGGCCGTGTGGGCCAGCCGGACGATGTCGCAGGTTGCGTCGTCTTCCTGGCATCCGATCTCGCCCGCTACGTCACCGGCGCCGCTCTTCTCGTGGATGGCGGCATGTTCGTGAACCTTCAATAAAAACAATAAAAAACGGGAGACATCCATGACGACGCGCCGCCACTTCATCCATGGTGCCACCGCCTTCGGCGCCACCATGGTCGCGGGGACCGCCTTATCCAAAGCTGCCGACTTCCCAGGTTTCGACTTCGCCAATGTCGGGCCCACGGCGCCTTCGGCCGACACCCTGAAGCAGATGGTCGCGGCCGCCCTGGCCAAGACAAAGCCGAGCAACGGCAGCCGCTACCTGTTCGGCTATACGATGTGGGGTGGCTCATCGCCCTTCTCTCAGCTCAACCGTCAGGGCATCCAATCCCTCTGTGACGCCGCCGGGATTGATCTTGTGGTCGCCGACAACGTCTGGGACCCACAGCGCAACGTCGCGAATGCACAGACCTTCGCCCTCCGTCATGTCGATTTCGTCATCAACAGCCTGCTCGACATCCATTTCGCGGAAGCAGTCAAACGCCCCCTCGACCGTGCGGGCGTTCCGATCATTTCCCTCGATATCCCGATCCCCGGCACGGAATGGGTCGGTGTCAATAATGCCTCGGCCGGATTCCGCTCGGGCACCTATCTCGCGCAATCGGCCATTGCCAAATGGGGCCAGGCGGTCGCCATGCAGGCCAACGTCATCGTCGCCTCCTTCCGGGCCGTGGGTCCCAATGGTATTCTGCGCAACATGTCCGAGGAAGCTGGCATCCGCTCGGTGCTTAAGGGCTTGCCGGACGCTCAGGTCATCTGGCTGGACATGACGGGCACGGCCGACAGTGGCTTCGAGCGGATGAACAGTGTCCTCGGGAGGCTCGATCCGTCGAAGCCTATCCTGCTGACGTCCTTTAGCGACGAGCAGCTGGCTGGCGCGTTGCGGGCCGTCTCCGTTGCTGGGCGCAACGACAAGACACTGGCCTGCGGCATGGGCGGCGAGCGACTGGACGTGATCGCGACCGACCCATCCTTCATCGGCACCGTCTCGTTCTTTCCGCAGGATTATGCCAATGCCGCTGTGCCGGCGGCACTCGCCATCCTTGCGGGCGTGCCGGTGCCCAAGAGCGTTTTCGCCTATAGTGAGCTAGTCCGTCCCGACACGGTTTGCAAAATTGATCCCAAGCTGCCGTGCCGTCCCCGTCCAAGCTGGCAATCTGACGATGCGGCCGTCGATCCTGACGCTTACAAAGCCTATGTCACCGGCCTGTACAAGAATCCAGAATTCGCGAACTTTCGTATGCTACTGCCGGACGTGCCAAGTTGAAGCGTAGCTATCACAAAATCGGCAAACGCCGAGAGCCGCGATGATGCCGTCCGATGACGGGAGCGCTCGCCCTCGAGACAACGACGAAACACATGGATTGGGACTATGGTAGAAAAGGGAAGTATCGTCGGATTGACGACGATACTTCCCTTGGCGTCCGGTCGCACCGCCGCCGGGGATGGCGGCCCTCTCCCGTCTGCTTCGAGGTGCTGCCCTTGAGCGGACGCCTCCGTATCGATCATGGCCAGGCGGCGATGGTCGATTCCCGGAACTTGGAGGCCCCTCCCACGACCAGCCGCACCGAACGAAAGGCCCGCGTGTCGGCACGCCGAAGGTAGCCTTCGGCGAAGACTTGGGTGACAAACATGACCGTCGAGTTGAGCATGTCGGCAGCGTAAGGGACGCCACGGTAGTCGAGCGGGTTCGGGTAGAGAAACACCCGGGCGCCGCTAACCAGGGGCTAGAGTGTGCCGCTGGACAGACCGAAGGCGTGGAAGAGGGGCATGGCATTCAACACCCTGTCACGGCGGCCGAAGTCGATGACGGCGCCGACCTGAGCGACATTGGTCATCAGACCCCGGTGGCTGTGAACTATGGCTTTAGGTGTTCCCGAAGAGCCCGAGGTCATCAGGATGATCGCGTCGTCGTCGGGAGGCCACCAGGGCTCGGCCGCCTCGCAGGAGGCCCGTTACCTTCTCCCCGAGGGGAGGGCTGGATGTCCTCCAGGTAGTGGAACGAGACCCCATTCCGCCCCAGGCCTTCGACGACAGCATGGAGCCCCAGGCGGTCGATGAGGGCACGCGCGGTGATGATGTGGGTAAAAGCGGTTGCGCGGCGGGCGGCGTCGAGGGCGGACGCTCCACCGCGTGGGTTGAGCATGACTGGCACCATACCGGCGCTCGTAAGACCGAGCAGCGAGACCAGTGTGCCGCCGGCGTTGGGCAGGAGGACGCCAACCCGGGAGCGGGGTTGGAAGCCCATCGCGATGAATCGGCGGCCGTAGATCGCTGCGCCGGCGAGCAACTTGCGATAGGAGAGGACGCCTCGGATCGGATCCGCCACCGCTTCACGGCCCATGCCCACGCTGTCGCCCGCCGCCCGAATAGCCTGGATCAATGTGAGATCGACCTTTGTAGTGCGGAACGCCATCTCGGACATGAGGTCCGAGAGCCAGCGAAGATAGGCCTCGCGTCTTGGCCGGCCGACGAGGTGGGGCGGTACGTCTGGACGCCGCCCCGGCCAGACGGTCAAAGTGATGCGTGGGAACGCCGTTCGATTGGTCTGGGTGCGGTCCAGCCTGGACAGCGGGCTGCGCTCCAAGCCCTCGATGCCGGCCGGGACGATGGGAACCCCCGCCTGTTCGGCGACCATGAGTGCCGTAAGCGAAAGCGCAGCCCCACATTTCGGCACCGGTCCTAATTGAGCATCCTGCCAATTGATGTTGGTGGGGCAGTGCATGATGGACGGGAACGAAAGCTCTTATGAGCAGTCATACGACGGTCGTATGAGCACTCTTCCGGACCGCGTCGAGATGCGTGTCCGGCCGGAGCGTCGGCGGCGGTGGAGCTCGGCGGCCAAGCTGGCCATCGTCCGCGAGACCTTGGTGCCTGGTTCGGTGGCGCAGGTCGTAGCCGACTGGCATGGCATTGGCACGGGGCTGATTTATACGTGGCGCAAGCAGATGCTTCGAACGGGGTTCTGATGGGGTGGACGCCCCCCGACGGCATCGATGTGCCAAAGTGGAGGTGTTGATCAACCACTTGAAGGAGGCGTCCGTGTCGGAGGTTAGCACGATCGGTTTGGATATAGCGAAGCAGGTGTTCCAGGCTCACGGGGCGGATGCGTCGGGGCATGTCTTGTTCCGCAAGAGTGCTGCGCGGCGATCTGGACCAGAACGCGCGTCAATCAGGATAAGAATGGCCACCGGTGTTGTCCCGTAGGGAGGGCGTAGCCTGACCGAGGGAGAACACCGGTGGCGGGGCGACCCATTGAGGGACCGCACCGTCTGGCAGTCGAGGCCGACCGGTTAGAACAGCGACTTCACGCCAATGAAGGACGCCATGTTTGACCGGCCGCCATCTCACCGACTGCCAGAGGAGGCTGTATATGAAGCTTCGTGACATCCACACGCCGTCGGTCGCTGGCGCCAAGGCGGGGTTCAGCACGGCGACCGCGTATCTCCTCGAGAAGGAGCTGCGCCTACGACCTGTTGGGAAGCCTCCTCGGGAACGGCGGCGGCCCGACCCCCTTGTCGACATCTGGGACAGCGAGATCGTCCCCATGCTGCGCGCGGCGCCAGGCCTGAGGTCAGTCGCCATCATCGAGGAGATGAACCGTCGTTATCCGGGACGCTATCTCGGCACGCGCCGGACGATGGAACGCCGGATCCGTGGGTGGCGCGGCCTTCATGGTCCCGAGCAGGAGGTGATCTTTCGCCAGACCCATGAGCCGGGGAGGATGGGATTGTCGGATTTCACCGACATGGCCGATCTGGCGATCACCATCGCCCGGGAGCCGCTGGATCACCGCCTCTATCACTTCCGCCTGGTCTATTCGGGCTTCGAGCACGCGCATGTCGTTCTTGGCGGCGAGAGCTACGTCGCCTTGGCAGAAGGACTTCAGAACGCTCTCTGGGCATTGGGCGGCGCTCCGAGTGAACATCGCAGCGACAGCTTGTCGGCGGCCTTTCGCAACCTCGATGACGGCGCCCGGGCGGACCTGACCACGCGCTATGACGCTCTCTGCGCGCATTACGGCATGGAGCCGACCCGCAACAACACCGGTGTCGCTCATGAGAACGGATCGATCGAAAGTTCCCACGGACACCTCAAGAAGGCTGTCGAGGACGGTGTGCTCATGCGCGGTTCACGCGACTTCGTCGACCTGACGGCCTATCGCGGCTTCATCGATGAGGTGAGCGGTCGCCACAACGCCAAGTACGGCGCTCGCATCGACATCGAGCGAGCAACCTTGCGGGAGTTGCCAGGGCGTCGGACGATCGACTTCGAGGAAGCGATCGTCACGGTCACCTCCTCCAGCGGCTTCGTCCTGCGCAAGGTGTTCTACAGCACGCCGTCACGGCTGATCGGTCATCGGCTACGGGCGCGGCTCTATGACGATCGCCTGGACGTCTATCTCGGTGCGTCCCTGCAGATGACCATGCCGCGCGGCCGCGCCCATGCCAGCGGGGCCCACGATCACGTCGTGGATTATCGTCATCTGATCCATTCGCTGAGGCGCAAACCGATGGCGCTCATGGGGCTGGTCTATCGCGACAAGCTCTTTCCTCGCCAAGCCTATCGCCGAACCTTCGACGTGCTGCTGGCCACCGTCTCGGCACGTGTGGCCTGCCGCACCATGGTCGATCTTCTGGCTCTGGCCCATGACCGAGCCTGCGAAGGTGAACTTGCCGAGCGTCTCACGCGAGACCTCGATGCCGATATCCTGCCCGATATGAGCGTCCTGAGAGGGGTCTTCACGCCCGATGCCGCGGCGCTGCCCGCGATCGTCGTCACCTACATGCCCCTCAGCGCCTACGACGAACTTGCCACCATTGTCGTGGGAGAAGCCGCATGAGCGCAGACGCCATCGACACTGGTCGCCTCACGCTGGCGCTCAATGATTTGCGGCTGCCGACCATCAAGGTCATCTGGCCCGACTTCGCCGCGCGCGCCGACAAGGAGGGCTGGCCAGCGGCACGCTTCCTCGCGTCGCTCGCCGAGCATGAGATGGCGGAACGCGCGAACCGGCGCATTCGACGTAACGTCGAGGAAGCCCGCCTGCCGGTGGGAAAGACCCTGGACAATTTTGAGTTCGACGCGGTGCCGATGGTCAGCAAGGCTCAGATCATGGCCCTGGCGGCGGGCGATAGCTGGCTCGACCAAGGCGCCAATTTGATGTTCTTCGGCCCACCTGGCGGAGGCAAATCCCATCTTGGTGCGGCACTGGGGCTCGCACTCGTCGAGAACGGGTGGCGCGTCCTGCATACCCGCACGACCGATCTCGTCCAAAAGCTCCAGACCGCCCGCCGAGCACTGCAACTCGAGGCGGCCATCGCCAAACTCGACAAGTATCATCTGCTCATCCTCGATGACCTTGCTTACGTCACCAAGGATCAGGCCGAGACCAGCGTCCTGTTCGAACTCATCAGCGCCCGATACGAACGGCGATCCATGCTGATCACCGCCAATCAACCCTTCGGCGAATGGGGGCGAATTTTCCCAGACCAAGCTATGACCTTGGCCGCCGTCGACAGATTGGTCCACCACGCCACCATCTTCGAGATGAACGTTGAAAGCTTCAGAAGAAGAGCGGCGATCGACCGAAAAGCCGGACCCGGACGGCCACCAACTCGCGCGTCAATCAAAACTCCATCTGATTGACGCGCGGCAAAATCAGAAACCTCTTGCCCTCTTGCCGCGCAGCGTCAATCATCGTTTGTCGCGACTGCACTTTCCAGTCCTGATTGACGCTCTTTCCGGTCCAGATCGCCGCGCAGCACTCTTGCGGAACAAGACATGCCCCGACGCATCCGCCCCGTGAGCCTGGAACACCTGCTTCGCTATATCCAAACCGATCGTGCTAACCTCCGACACGGACGCCTCCTTCAAGTGGTTGATCAACACCTCCACTTTGGCACATCGATGCCGTCGGGGGGCGTCCACCCCATCAGAACC